>DAIAZB010000160.1 GCA_027443745.1 Thiomonas sp.
GACCGGCTCAATCGAAACGGAAGGTGTAGAACAGATCCAGCGCACTGTCGGCGCCGGACTGCAGACGCAGGTAGAAGCGGCGAGTGAAGTCGTAGCGGATGTTGAACAGGCTGCCGGTCGTGCCCAGGCCGCGCTCGACACTGACGGAGAGCTTGGAGGTGATGCGTTTACCCAGCGTGACGATGCTGTTTTGCAGCCCGCCCTGGCCGCTGAGCGAAAGCTGGTCCAGCCCGAGCGCGCTGGCGACGCGGCTGGTGACCGGAGCGCCCTGCCCCGAGGCCAGCAAGGCGCCGGCAGCGGTTTGCAACAAGGCTAGATTGTTGGGACTGGCACTGGTGAGATCCTGCCCCAGCACCAGCCAGGACAGGATTTCGCTGTCGGGCATGACTGGCGTGGAGGTCAGCGTGACGATGGGCGCGCGCAGGGTACCCGTGACCTGCACCCCCACCTGCACCGGCAGACCGTCGCGCTGGGCACTGAAATTCAGCCCGGGGCTGTCGATCGGGCCGGAGAAATTCACCGCTCCGCCCCGCACCAGGGTGAGGGTCTGGCCGTAGGCGCTGTAAGTGCCTTTGCGCACTTCAATGCTGCCGAATGCGGCCAGCGGCCTGCCGGGAGCGGCCCGCAAGGTGAGCTGGCCACCGAGCTTGGCGTCCAGGCCGTAGCCGGTGACATGCACGTCGCGCCCGAGATCGACCTCGACCACGGCCGCGATGCCGTAGCCGGCCGTGGGCGACGACGCGGGCGCCAGCACCGGCCGGCCCTCGACCACCACGTCGCTGGCCAGCTTGGGCGCACTGCCGCGGGGCAACTCGAAGTCGGCGCTGTCCACGCTCAGTTTGCTGTTCAGCTCCACGCTGTGGCCTTGCAGCGTGAGCGTGCCGCTGCCGCTGACCACCGCCTGGCGGTCGGGCCGGTTGAGCACCTGCAGTTGCTGCGCGCTGAACTGAAGGCTGGCCTGTGGCTTGGCATTGGCGAAGCTGGCACTGCCGCTGGCCGTGAGCTTGCCCTGCCCGCCCTGCATGCTGAAGCGGGTGAGCTCAAGCGTGTCGCCGCTGAAGCCGGCGTCGAGCACACCGCCTTGCAGGTTCAGCCCTTCGGCGGGCAGGGTCACGGCCAGGGCGCGGCCGGTGAGCGCACCACGCAGTTCGGGTTTGGCCACGCTGCCGGCGGCCTTCATGTCCAGCAGCAGCTTGCCGCCGAGCTTGGCGGTGGGGCCGAGCAAGGGCGCGGCCCAGGCGATGCTCGGCAGGTCGGCGTGCAGACTGCCGGCCAGCGGCGCTGCCGCGTCAACGCCCCAGGCCCGACCATGCTTGCTCACCTGGGTCTGCACCTCGGCATGCACGCTGCCGAACAGGCCGCCGGTGGCGTCGAACCGGGCGGACAGGGCATCGTCTTTCGCTTGCAGTTGCAGCCGCAGTTGCGACAGGCCCAGGCTCAAGCGCGGGTTGGTGGGCAGGTTCACATCGCCCGCGCTGCGTGCCACGACGACGTGACCCGACAGGGTGTTGGCCGCATGCAGCGACCAATCGGCGTCGAACCGCAGGGTGGACTGCACGCCATGCAGGTCGGCGCCGAACAGAGCGAGCCAGTAGGCCGGGTCCACGCCCTGCGCACTGCCCGTGGTGTCGAGTTGCCCGGCGTTCCACGCGGCGCTGGCGAGGTCGAGCGAGCCACCGGCGCTGCGCAACCTGGCGTGCTGCAATTCCAGGTGATTTTTCGCCAGAAGCAATGGCGCCGGGGCCAGCAAGTCCACGGCGTAGCGCCCGCGGTTGCTGAACTGCTCGATGCTCCCCTGCCAGCCCTGCGCGGCGGTGTAGCCGCCGGCCAACGCGGCGCTCAAGTCGAGGTCGGCATTGCGCAGGCGCAGCGCGATGCGCTGCGCGTCCAGCCGGCCCGCCGCATCCACCTCGGCCCGCTGCAACGTGAACGTGCCGGCCGTGATGCCGCTGCCCTTGAGGTGCAGCTTGAGCTGGCCTTGCGCTCCGGCTTGCAATTGGCCACTGGCGTCCAACGACTGCACCTGAATCTTGCCCGGGGCGGTCAGTCGGCTGACACGCAAATTGAACTGGCCCGACGGGGCGGCGGGCGTGCCAGCGAGCGTGCCACTGGCCTGCGCCAGGCCGGCGAAAGCCGGGTCGATCTGGGCCAGCGCAGGCGCGTCCAGCGTCCAGCGCAGCAGGTCGCCGGCGCGGCCGAAATCACCACGCGCCTTGAGGCTGTTGCTGCCGAGCTTGAGGTCGGCCTGGAGGCCGCGCACCCCCGTCGGTGACACCTGGCCACGCGCCGACCCGTCGAACACATGGCCGCGCCAGCGGCTGGGTTGCACCTGCAAA
Source organism: Thiomonas sp. (assembly GCA_027443745.1). The sequence continues at coordinate 2,337 of DAIAZB010000160.1, forward strand.
TCCACCTGCGCGCTGCGTGTGGCGGCGTCGCCCCGAGCTTGCAGTTTGAGGTTGAGGTCAGCAGCGGGATAGGAAGCGGATGCGGCACCGGTTGCGGCGTGGAAGCGGCTGGGATCGACATGCTCGAGCACCACATGCATGGCGAAGCGTTGCGGCGCGTGCAAGTCCAGCGAACCGCTGGCGTTCAGCCGCCCGCCCTGGGCTTGCAGAACGGCGCGGGCGATGTCGATGTGCTCGCCACGCCGGCTCGCACGCAGCTCGGCCAACCAGCCGGGCTGGGTCAACCGCGCCTGCAAGGTCTGCTGCTGCAGATTGCCGTGCAAGTGCAGCGGGCCGCTCAGGCGCGTGGCGAGCAAGGCAGAGTCGAGGGCATGCATGTCGATCTGGCCGGCTTGCAGGTCGAGGCGGAAATCGCCTGGGGCGGCGGCATCGGTGGCGTGAGCATCCTCCCGAGCGGCGGCGGTCGCGGCCATGGGCTGCGTGTCTGGCCGACTTGCGGGCAGGAGGGCAGGAGCGGCAACCAGGCCGGGGGCTGACGCCCGCTTGGCCGTGGTGTAGCTGGCGCTGCCGGACAGGGTTCCGCCACCCGGCAGGCGGGCCAAGATCTGCTGGACCTGCACCCGCCCTGGCTGCACGTCCAGGACCGCCTGCAAGCCCAGCAGGGGCAGGCGCTTGGTGTTGATCGCGCCAGGGCGGGCGTTGCTCAGCTTCAAGCTGCCACGCACGCGCTGCGCGCTGGAAGGCTGCAGGTCGAGTTGTAGGTCGAGCAGGGCCATGGGCAGTTTCGGATCGATGCGCGCCGGGTCCATGTTTTGGGCGTCGATCGTCGCGCTGCGCAGCGGCAGCGCGGCAAACGGCGCCAGCGCGGCGTCGAAACGGGCGTGGGTCTGCAAGGCGTTGACCATGCCCTGCAGGCGCAAGGCTTGCAGGCTGCCGGAGGGTCGCACGTCAAGCTGCACCGACGATGGAGCCCGCGCGCCCCGCAGGTGCAGCGTGGCCTGCAATCTGCCCTGCACGGCAAACGGTCGCGCCACGCCCAGCGTCAACCGCGCCCGGCCCTGGCCCCAGGGCGTGCTGGCTTCGGCATGAAGCTGCACCTGCCCCGCCCCGGTCCGCAGGCTGGCGTCGAATCGGCCCAGGGGCTTGCGCGCGCCGGGCGGTCCCAGGCGCAGGGCTCCGATATGCAGCCGCGCCACGCGCAACTCCAGTGGCAGTGCCAGGCTTTGCGGCAGCTTGGGCGGGCCGCTGCGTGGGCCGGGAGGAAGGTTCAAGTCGAGCGTGCTGACCGACAAGAGCCGCACATCCACCAACCTGGGCTGGTGCAACAGGGCGCGAGGGTTCCAGCGCAGGTGCAGGTCGCGCGCATGCACGTCCACCCGAGGGCTTTGCAGTTGCAGCCGCTCGATGCGCAAATCGCCCCAGACGTCGCCGCGTATGCCTTGCAGTTCCAGATGGACGGCGCCGAACTGCAAGGGCTGGCTGCTGAGCCAGCGCAGGCCCGAGCCGGTGCCCAGCCAGGCGAGCGCCGCCAACAGCAGCACGATGAGCAGCAGCAGCACCACCAGGCTGCGCCAAGTCCAGGTCCACAGCCTGCGCCAGACGCTGCGCCGGCGTGACGCAGGAGCCTCGGGCGCGGCGGCTGGGTTTGGATCCGGCGTCAGAGCCATCTCAGAAACTCACCCCGGCGTTGAACTGCAGGCGGTAGGACTGGATGGCCTGACCATAGGCCAGGTCGATGCTGATGATGCCGGCCGGGCTGCGCCAGCGCGCGCCGATGCCGTAGCCGGCCACGGTCTTCAAGGCGCCGAAGCTGTTGGCCGCGTCGCCCCGGTCGTAGAACACCGAGGCACCCCATTGCGGCGTGAGCCAGTGCACCGCCTCGGCGCTGGCGGTGAGCAGGGCGCGGCCGCCGACGATGGCTCCGCCCTCGGTTACACCCAGGCTCTGGTAGGCATAGCCGCGCACCGAGCCGATGCCGCCGGCGCGAAACAATTCCTGCTGCGGAATCCCGTTGGCCGACGGGCTGAACACGCTGCCCACCTCGCCGCGCAGGATGAGCTGGTTGCGGCTGCCCAGTGGGATGTACTGCACCCCGCGAAGCACCAGGCGAATGAAGTTCTGATCCGACAGCACCGCCTTGCTGCCGGCGCCGATCTGGGCGTTGACCAGGCTGCCGCTGCTGGGATCGATCGGATTGTCCAGGCGCCGCCGCGTCCAGGAATAGTTGGGCATGAGCGCCTGGGCGGTGGTGCTGCCGTAGCCGAGCACGTCCTGCCGCTCGGTGATGTACTGCAGCGACAGCACCGTCTCGATCGGCCCGTCCAGACGCTGGCGCTGGCCGCCGAGAATCAGGCTGCGGGTGGTCAGGCCCTGGATGTTGGCATGCTGCACATCGGCGCTCAGGCTGTAGCGCGAACCGTTTGCCGCCCGCGGAAAAGCCAGGCCCGCGCCCAAGGACTGCAGCAGGGTTTCCAGCTTCAGTGCGCTGGTGAAACGCCAGGCACGACCGAGGATGTTGAGGTTCTCGTAGTCCACCTGGGTGCGCGCCCCGGTGTTGCTGCTGTAACCCACCCCCAGTCCCAGTTTTTGCGGTTTGTATTCGACCACCCGCACCTGCACGGGCAGCATGGTGCCTTGCGCCTCGGTCAGCGGTGCCGCCACCGTGGCCGTGCGGAAATAGCGGCTACCCTGCAGCAGTTGCTGGTACTCCAGCAGCTTGGCCTGCGTATAAGGCTGGCCCGGCTGGAAAGGAGCCAGGCGCTGCACGATGCTTGCGGGGTAGAGCTTCAGGCCTTCGACCTGCACCGGGCCGAAGCTGTAGCCGGGTCCGGTGTCGAGCACGAGACGCAGCGCCGCGCTGTGCCGCTTCGGGTCCACCCGCGCCTGGCTTTGCGCGATGTGCGCCGCCGGGTAGCGCCGTGTCAGCAGGCCGAGCAAGGCATTGCTCTTGGCGGTTTCCCAGGCAGCGCTGCGAAACACCTGTCCGTCGGCCAGCGACCAGTCGTGGCGCAGTCTGGCGGCCAGCGACGCATCGGGCTGGCCGTCGGGGCCGTTCACCTGCAAGTCCAGCCCGGTTACGCGTGTGGCCTCGCCGGGCTGAACCTGAATCGTCACCACGACCGGTTTGGCCACGGTGTCCAGGCCAACTTGGACTCGCGGTGAGAAATAGCCCTCGGCGGCGAGCAGATCGGCCACCTGCTTCGGCACTTGATCGATCAAGGCGTGCAGTTGCTCCGGCGTGATGTCTTCAAACACGCGCCAACGCTCGATGTCGAGATCCTGCTTCAGTAAAGCTTGCCAGGCGTGCGGAGCATCGATGCGAACGTCGTACCGTGCGGTTGTGGCCGGCGCAGATGCGGATGCTGCTGGCTGGGCTGAACCTGCCGCGATCGCCAGATGCGGCTGCAGCCCGCCCGCCAATGCCAGCAGCAGGGTCAACCGGTAAAGCGGCCACACCCGTGCGGGTGGACTGACAGACAGAGTTGGCGCGGCGTGCTCGCAGGGCATGGGTGAGTTGGTGCTGCGCGCGCACGCAGCAAAGGCAATTCCGGTGTCAAAAGCATCGGGGTGCTCGTCGAATCGATCCCGACAAATTCGCGATTATGGCCGCAGCGTCAATTCGGCGGGTCACACGGGTCACCCCCCGGCGCCCGTGAGCAAGCGTGGCGCAGATCTCAGTTCGGCCGGGGAACGCTAGAGTCGATGCCGCGCAGGCGACGCACTCTCGCGTGTGACCACCGCGCAAGGTCCATGACCCCCGCCTTGGCTGCGTCCACCAAGGGATGCTGACCCACATCGCCAGGCCGCAAACCCAATTGCCGCAGCTTGT
>DAIAZB010000161.1 GCA_027443745.1 Thiomonas sp.
GCGGTGGATGCTCCAGGTGAAGTGGCTCCATTGGGTGTGGCCATATCAGTGCACGCTCCGAGTGAACAGTTGCTTGAATTCTAGGACCAAGGCTTCCGCTGTGAGATTCGCGTGGAGCGGAAAGTTGGCCGTGCGACTGTAATCGCCGAGTCGTTGCCAGAAGGCCAGAAGGCGAGATGCAGTGGCGATGCTCGCCAATCGTCCCAGCGCGGATTGCTCGATCGGCAAATACAGAGGTTGTTGGCAAAATTGGGTGCGCATCATGTCGACGCAGAGTTTTTGCAGTGCGGCCACGGCGACCGGCATCAGCGGCGTGGGGCCTGGCGCGCTAGCCGCACCGCTCCCCTGCCCTGCAGTAGCTGTCTGCAGCAAACTGCGCGCCCAGTCCATTCCACCCGAGGGTTCTGGCTCATGCACGGCATGATGGCACCAATGGGCGACATGTTCGGCTTGCGCAATCTCTCGAGCCTGTAAGGCGCGCAGTGCATCTGCTGCATTCGGCCGGGGCATGGCCAGTAGCCGGCAGCGGCTGCGCAAGGTGGGAAGGACATGGCCTAGACGATGAGATCCTGTTAAAAAATAAAGGTTTGGTGGTGGTTCTTCGAGTATTTTAAGAAGTGAATTTGCGGCGGGAGCGCCCATGGCATCGAGCGGATAGACCAGCGCCACCTTGAGGTGGCCACGGTGGCTGGTGGTGTGCGACCAGTCGACCAGACTGCGCACCGCGTCGATGCTGATGTCTTTGCTGGGGCTGCGCTTTTCGGCGCGCGTTGACGCTTCTTCGTGATCAATCGTCTGCTCCATGCCCAGTTCCAGGGCCAGGGCTTCGGGCAGGAGTCGCTTCAGATCCGGGTGGTTACCGGCTTGGCGCAATCGGCATGCAGGACATTGGCCGCAGGCCTGCTGCGTCGAGCCTGGCAAGGGTATGAGGATGGTGGCTTTCGCCGGAATCGGGGTTTCGCACAGCAAGGCTGCGGCGGCGTTGCCGAGCGCCTCCCAGACACCGAGACCCGTGGCGCCATGCAACAGAATTGCTTGAAAATCCTGTTTTTCAATCATGTAGTTGCAATCTCTTTTTCAGGCTTTGGATCACATTTTGACGGACCTGATCCAAGTCCTGCGTACCGTCGATCACGGCCCAGCGTGCCGATTCCGAAGCGGCAAGCAGGAGATACTGCTGACGCACACGCGCAAAAAATTCGAGCGATTCGCGCTCAAAGCGGTCTTGCTGGCGCTGCTGCGTCTGCAAGCGGTATGAGGCCACCTCGGCGGGCACGTCGATGAGGAGGGTGAAATCCGGCTTCAAACCAGGGTGGACCCAACGCGCCAGGGTTTGCAGGCGATCCTGCGGGATGCCCTTGCCGGCGCCCTGGTAGGCCAGCGTGGCATCGGTGAATCGGTCACAGACGACATCGTGCCCTTGCAACAGGGCCGGCTCGATCACCCGCAGCACATGCTCCTGGCGCGCAGCGAACATCAGCAGTGCTTCGGTGGTGGTGGTCATGGACTGGGCCAGCAAAATCTCGCGGATACGCTCGCCCAGTGGCGTGCCGCCTGGCTCACGCGTGGCGGTCACACGCCGGCCCGCGCCACGCAAGGTGGCGACCACGGCTTCGAACTGGGTGGTTTTACCGGCCCCGTCGATGCCTTCCAGTGTGATGAACAGCCCTTGATGCGAAGTGTGGTTCACGGTGATTTTTTGAGGATATAACGGCTGACCGCCGCATTGTGTTCGGCCAAGGTATCGGAAAATGCGCTGCTGCCATTGCCGCGCGCGACGAAATACAAGGCCCGCGTCGCTGCGGGATGCAGCACGGACTGCAGTGCGGCATCTCCGGGTAGTGCAATCGGCGTGGGCGGGAGGCCGGCGTGGACGTAGGTGTTGAACGGGGAAGCGGTCTGCAGATTCTTCCGCGTGAGGGCTCCGGTGTAGCGCGAGCCCAGGGCGTAGATCACCGTGGGATCACTTTGCAGCGGCATGCCATTGCGCAGGCGATTGATGAAGACGCCGGCAATTTTGCTGCGGTCGCTCGGGCTTCCGGTTTCCTTCTCCACGACAGAAGCCAGGATGAGCGCTTGGTAAGGGGTTTGCAGCGGCAAGCCGGGCTCGCGCGCATCCCACGCGCTGGTCAATTGCCGCTGCATGGCGTGGTAGGCCCGCTTGAGAACAGCGAGTTCTGAAGAATTGCGCGCATACAAGTATGTGTCGGGGAAAAACCAACCTTCTGGTGGCATGTTCGGTGGTGCACCGATGCGTTGCATGATTTGCCCGTCGCTGAGCCCCTCGGCATCGTGATCGAGTCCTGGGGCCATGTTCAGAGCTTGCAGAAATTGGGCGAAGGTCCAACCTTCGGGCACAGTCACGGCCAGCAAGGATTGATCGCCGCGCGCCATTTTCTGCAGTAACTCCCAGGGACTCGTGCCACGCTCGATTTCATAACTGCCGGCCTTGAGCTGCGTTCCTTGCCCACTGAGTCGCGCCAGCCAA
>DAIAZB010000162.1 GCA_027443745.1 Thiomonas sp.
CATGAACGCCATGAATACGGCCTCATTGGCCTGCGCGCCGGAGTGCGCCTGCACGTTGGCTGCCCAGCCATGCTGATCTGCAGCAAACAGCTTCTTCACCCGTTCGAGGGCAAGCTGTTCAGCTTGATCGACGAACTCGCAACCACCGTAATAGCGCCGACCGGGGTAGCCTTCGGCATACTTGTTGGTGAGCTGACTGCCCTGAGCGGCCATCACGGCCGGTGAGGTGTAGTTCTCGCTTGCGATCAGCTCAATGTGCTGCTCTTGGCGCTGGTGCTCCTGCTGGATGATCGTCCACAGATCGGGATCGACGGTCTTGAGGTTCTGCATGTTGTAGCTGAACATGATGTGCTTCTGGTGGGGATCGGAGAATTCGCTGTGAAGTGAATCTTCGTCGCCACCGGCTGCAACAGCAATGTCAATTGCGTCAAGTGATATGCAAAATACGACATCCTTCTATGTTGACGTATCGGATCTGGTGTTGCCCATCGGGCCCGCGCCATGGTTTGCGTCGTTGATGCTCATCACCTCATCGGTGACGCGGCTGATGAGATCCGGAGAAACGTCCACCTAGTAGATCTCGGCGAGGCAACGCTGGATCTCGCGCAGCGTCATATCGCGCGCATACATGGCCACGATCTTGTCGTTAAAGCCAGTGAAGCGACGCTCGTGCTTGCCGAAGAGTTGTGGCACGAATCTGCCTTTGCGGTCACGGCGATCGTCGATGCGCATGGCGCCGACGTCAGTCAACACCGACTTGGCGCGCTTGCCGTTGCGGTGATTGGCCGGCCTTCCTTCAGGCTTGGCCTCTCGCCGAGCGCATAGCCCAGATGGTGGCTCATCTCGAGCCCCCAGGCTCGCTCCAGCACCGCCTTCTTGAACTGCTGGAAGGTGCCCTCAAGTTCGGTCGACGTCACCGGCCCAGGAATCAATTGCTCGAGCGCTGCGAACGAGAATTGCGGCTGCGCCGCCTTGTCCGCTGCAGCGGTTGTCTTCGCTTTGCGTGGCAGTCATGCTCCTCGTCGACATGCTATGCCTCACACACAAAATTTCTGACAGGCTCAGGTACTGCGCCCTTCGTTGCGACTTACTTGATCGCCGTGACTGGCAACAGGCTAGCCCCGGCCATCTACATCACCATCATCGCATTCGTGGCGCTTGTGGCCGCACTTCTCATGCCTGAAACCGCTGGCTCCGCTCTTGATGGAGAGATCGGTTGGAGTTGCGCGCCTTATCTGAGGACTGAACTGAGCCGGGTCGCGAAGTCGCAGCGCGGTTACCAGGAAACTGATCGCGACGAAGGACGAGACGCAAGCACAAATCCGGCGCGAGAGCCATCAACGTTGCTAGCTGTGGCTTTGCTCGCGCAATGGGCCCTTGGCGGTCTTCCCTGCGGCGCGTACATGGCTTGGCGTCGTTCCAAGCAATCGTCTGACAACGCGCGCGAAGTGCGTGTTGTCATGAAACCCACACTCGAATGCAACCTCCGTAACCTCCAAGTCCGTATTTTGCAAAAGCCAGCGCGCGCGCTCCATGCGGAGCCGCTGCCGGTAGCCGGCTGGGCTGAGACCCACGTCGCGCCGGAACCGACGCTCGAGTTGGCGCCGACCAATGCCAAGGGGCTCGCACAGCTGCTCGATCGGCTGTGATGAGTGCAACTGCTGCTCCAAGAGAAGCATGGCCTTTCGAACCACGGTGTCGGTGGAACGTTCCGACAGAACCTCCTCTGGCTGCAAGGTTCTAGAAGGGAGTGGCTGCTCTTCAATCATGATGCGAAGGGCTTTGACGGCGCTGGCACGCCCTATTGCCTTCTCAATGAGGTATGCAGCCAAGTGGACCACGCTGGTTCCACCGGCGCATGTCAGTCGATCACGATCCACCACGAACATCTGGTTCGATACGATACGCAGGTGCCCGAACTCTGCGGCGAAAGCTTCGCGATGGAACCAACTCACGCACGTCAGGTACCCTTCAAGTAAACCAGCCCGAGCCAGTACAAAGGAGCCTGTGCATAGCCCCACAAGGGGCACCCGTTTTGCCGCTGCCTCTCGGAGGAATGCATACATTGAGTCGGGTATCTGTTGACCGCCGTGTAGCAGACCTCCCACGATAACGAGGTAGTCGTATGACTCTGGGGTTTCCATGAGCGCTGTAGGCGCCACACTCGCGCCGCAACTGGATACAAACGGCCCTCCTGTGTCAAGAATATCCCAACGGCAAAGTCGGGGCCGGCTGCGGTCCCCGTCGTCGGCAGCTAGGCGGAGTGCGTCGACAAACCCGGCAAATGCAGTTAGCGTAAAGCGCGGCGCAAGTAAAAACCCCACACGCAGCGGCGGCGCCATCTGCGCATCCGCAGACATTGCGATGATTGGTAAGCGTGATTTAGGTGCAGTGAGTTGCTTGCTCATTGTCGCAGGGTCAGAACCGCTCCGAGTGTGAACTGACCCCCAGAAGTTGGACAGTTGCGATCCCGCTGATCATGCGGTATTTCTCAGCCGATACCCCACCGGGCTGAGCCCTTGCAGCCCGAGCTTGACGCGCTCGTGGTTGTAATAGCGAATGTAATCGTGTATGCCAGCTTCGAGTTGCGCCGACCGATGAAAGCAATGGCCACTGTGGGCTTGCTCAGGCGAATTCCATTCGAGGCCCGATAAAGAAGCACAGACATGCAGGCCCCGGGAAACCACCAATTCCGCGGCGTTGTGTCTTGGCCAGAGTGCGCCTATATTCCTTCAAACGGAACGATACGTCTCATTTAATTTGATGGATGCGTCATCACTGCACAGCCATCCGTTCCAGGATATGCGCAGCCGCAAGTTCGCACATCCAGTCGAGAAATTACAGTCAAGGAGACAACATGAAAACATCGCAACCACAGACGGACTCGGCACTGAACATTAGCACATCCCGTTCCGATTCGTCCCCGCAGGTGAGTAAGGCGCTGATCGTGTTCGCTAGCACCCTGGGGACGACCATCGAGTGGTACGACTTCTTTCTCTACGGAGTGCTGACCCCCCTGGTGCTGAACCGATTATTCTTTCCGGAACTGTCACCCGCACTGGGCACGATTGCAGCCTATACGACCTTTGCGGTGGGGTTTCTGTCCCGGCCCATCGGCGGCATCATCTTCGGACATTTCGGTGACCGCATAGGTCGCAAAACCATCTTAGTGTTGACTATGCTGATCATGGGTGGTGCAACTTTCCTGATTGGCGCGCTTCCGACTGCCAACGTCATTGGCGTAGCGGCCCCCTTGCTGCTGCTGCTGCTGCGCATCTTGCAGGGAATTGGTATCGGCGGCGAATGGGGTGGGGCAGTGCTAATGACTATCGAGCATGCCGCACCGGGTAAGCGCAGCTTGTACGGTAGTTGGCCGCAATTGGGCGTTCCATTAGGCCTAATGAGCAGCGCAGGCGTGGTTGCAGTACTGAACTTTTTACCCGACTCAGCGTTCGTAAGTTGGGGTTGGCGCGTCGCGTTTTTCCTTAGTGGACTTCTGGTTGCCATCGGCCTTTACGTGCGGCTGAAGATTCTCGAGACGCCTGACTTCGAGAAGGCACGCAGCGATAAGCGCATTGTCGCGGTGCCACTAAAGGAGTTGTTCCGCAACTACAAACGCGAAGTGCTGTTGACACTTGGTGCTCGGTACGTTGAGGGAGCCTGCTTCAATACTTTCGGCGTGTTCATCATCTACTACATCACGCATTCACTAGGACTGGGGCGCGGCTTGGCGCTGAATACGGTGATCTTGGCTTCGGTGCTCATGCTGCCCTTTATTGTGATCTCTGGGATGTTGGCAGACCGCTTCGGGCTCAAGCGCATCTTTGCCATCGGCACGGTGTTCATCGCTGTAGCCAGCGTCGGTGCGTTCTGGGTCATGAGTCACTACGGTGCCCATGACCCCATCGTAGTCATGCTAGCGGTTATCGTTCCGTTTTCATTTGCCTATCCGATGGTGTACGGACCAGAATCATCACTGTTCGCCAGTCAGTTTGACGCCAATGTGCGCTATACCGGGGTGTCATTTGCCTATCAGTTCTCCGGCATCTTCGCCAGCGGACTCACGCCGCTGATCGCCACCGCTCTAATCGATGCCGGGCATGGCGATCCATCGTTGGTGGCGGCATATATGGTGGTCGTGGCTCTAATCAGTTTGGTATCCGTGCTGCTAATGAAGGGAATCTCGCGGGGTGATGGCGTCTGAGTAGGTTGTCCGGCAAAAGCCTGGGCAACTGTCTCGGATAATGCAGCAGACTTTTCTTCGTTCAGCTTGGCTCCGACTGTTGGGGCGGATGCTCACAGCATTTCGTCACGCAAGTAGTACCAACGGTACAGAACACGTTGCCCAAGACGCCGAAATGGTGCAAGCGCTGGTGAGCGGATCAATTTGAACGCATTAGGGTATTCAAGTGCGGAGTTGTAGATTGGTAGGTCGAAGACGGCCGGGTGCTGGCCGGCGATGCGCTGGGCTAGTCGGCGCCCTGCGTGGGCAGAAAAGGACACGCCGTTGCCACCGTAGCCCAGCGCGTAAAACACCGTTTCGTTCGCATCGGGCTGGTAAATGCGCGGCATCATGTCGTGACTGACGTCGACCCATCCCCACCAGGAAAAATCGATGCTGACCTTGCTCAGCGCGGGAAACTTACGGTGCAGGCCGTGGATTAGCAACTGCAAATGCTTGGGGTTAGGGGCATCGGCGCCCGTGATGGAGCTGCGACTGCCTATTTGCACCCGCCTGTCAGGCAGCAAGCGATAGTAAAAGCGCAGTGTACGGGTGTCGGTAATGACCTCGTGCGTGCGGAAATTGGTGTCTGAGATTTCCTGCTCGGTCAGCGCCCTCGTGACCAGCGAGTTGGAGAGGATTGGCAGGATTTTCCGGCAAAGCGACGGATGTAGAGCGTGATTGGTGTAGCCGCCTGTAGCGAAGGCGACGGCCCGTGCGCGCACCACCCCGCCCGGCGTATGCAGCAGGTATTTGCCTTGGCCACCCTCGACACGGATAACAGGGCTTGCGGTATGTATTTTCACGCCTAAACCGCGGGCTGTTCGTTGGTAGGCGAAGGCAAGTTTGAGCGGATGCACGCCGATACCGTCAGGTTCGTGCAGAGCACCGCGCGCCTCAGCATCCATCACGTAGTCCCGATGAATCTCTTCGCGGCTCAGCATATGTGTGTCATAACCGAAGACCTTGCGCATGACCTCGCCCTCGTTGCGCAGGAAAGCCATTTTCTTGTCACGATGCGCGATGTACAGATGCCCGCCCGGCTGAGGCTCACACTCGGGAAACTCGGCAACCAGTGACTTGAATGTTTCGAAGCCTTCTCGCACCTCTTGGTCGAGTCGCAGCGCGGTTT
>DAIAZB010000163.1 GCA_027443745.1 Thiomonas sp.
AACCAGCGGTCATTGGCGGAATTTCACCAGGCTGTAGAACATCATGCCCAAATACTCATGCAACAACAGGGTTGATTTTTCCAGGCCGCCGAGTTGCGGGACGAGTCGATCCAGCAACGGGGCGTGCGTGCTGAGAAAACCAGCTGGCCAGGCACAGACCTTTTGTCCCGCGTCGCGAAAGGCCCTGTAGGAGCGCGGCATGTGATAAGCCGAGGTGACGAGATAGCGCGCTGCCGACAGATCCTGGGCCGGCATGGTGCGGGTGTTGATGGCGCTTTCGTAGGTGGTGTGGGAGCGCTGCTCCAGTTCAATGCGGTTGGCCGTGATTCCCAGGGCTTCGGCGAACGCACCCATCACGGCCGCCTCACTCAGGCGCGTGTTGCCCCCGCCGGTCAACAGCAACACACTGCCCGGTGTTCGTTGAGCGAGCGCCACCGCCGCAAGGGTGCGCCGCAGACCGTCGCCCTGCAGGGCGTTGAAATCGGTGAGCCGGTCGGGGGGGTGTTCGAAGCCGCCTGCCAGCACGATGATCACACTGCCGGGAGGCGGCGGCCCGCAACGGGCGTCGTGCCGGGCCCAGTTTTGTAATGCGGAAAAAACCGGATCGACGGTCAAGGGCATGGACAGCGCGAGATAGACCAGCAGCACGCCGGTGGCACCGGCGCGCATGAGCTTCGGCATGGAGTTGCGCCATGCCATCACCGTGAGCAGGATCAGGCACCAGGCGATCAGGGCCACGGGCGCAAGCAGGGATTCAAGCCAGAGTCTCAAGTCGAACACGATGCTGTATCCATCCCTCTTGATGGTGGTCGATGACCGGTATTGGGTGGGTGTCAGTAAGCAGGATGCAAAGTCTCAGTCCTCAGGCGCGGCCCGAATCAGACGCATGTGCTGGCTCTAACGTCGGCGGGGAATCGCGGGAGGGACTCGGCAACGGATCCACGGCCGAGGCGCGTTGCGCCAGCACGTCCGCACAAATCCAGTCGATGAAGGCGCGCTGGGCGTTGATCGAGGTCATGATGTGGTCGATGGGCGCCAGCCAACCCGTGCGTAGGCTGGGGATCGGTGCGTCATCCGGGCCAAAGGCCTCGATGATTTGTGCGGCGTAGTTGACGTTGCTGAAGTCGGCGCCCGACTGCACCACCGAGACTTGCATGCCTTTTTGCGCCAGTTGCGCGAGGCCCTGACTCAACTGCGCCTTTGTGGGGCGGTCGTTAACAGGGGATGCAGCATCGGCGTGCAACTGCTGGAGCCTTCTCATCAGCCTCAGCGGCAGCCAACCCAGCAAACTCACGACACGTCGCAGATAGAGCGCGAGGGCGGCCGCTTTGAGGCCATGGCTGCGTAGCCGAACGAGGAAAAAACGCCAGCGGCTTTGACCGGTTTGCAGGAAGAACGCGTCGTACAGAATGATGTGGCGCACGCGCGCGTCTTGCTGCGCGGCCCAATAGCTGGGCAGCGCGCCGGAACAGAAACCGAGCAAGGTGAAGTGCGGCACGCGCGCGGCGGCCTGCAGCGTGTCCATCGCGGCCTGCAAATCGTGCACCACCTGTTGCTGGTAGTTCAGTTGGCCGTCCGCCCCCAGGCTGTCGCCCATGCCGTGCAGGTCGAAACGGATGGTGGGGATGCCGTGGCGCGCC
>DAIAZB010000164.1 GCA_027443745.1 Thiomonas sp.
CGTTGCGGTCTCTGCCATGGCAATCGGCAACGGTCTGGGCCGCCTGGGTTTCGGTGCGGTCGCCGATTTTCGGGGCGGACGCTTCAGCCGGAACGCAGTTCTGGCCGTCAACGCCCTGGCGGCGGCCATCCTGCTGGCCGCCTTGCATGGCCTAGACGCGAAGGCGTTTGTCCTGTATCCGCTGCTCATGGGCCTGGCCTTCGGCGGCATGGCCGGCAAATTGCCGGCGCTGGCGGCACATATCGTCAAGGATGGTCATGCCGAGACGGCGTTCGGCCTGCTGTTCGGCGCCTTCGCTTTGGCCAGCTTCCTGGGGCCGCTTGCCAGCGCGGCATTTGGCATGCGGGATGCGTTGGAAGGCTTTGCCGTCTGTGCGATCGCGGCCGGGTTGTCGGCGCTCGTCGCTCCTTGACTCGTCTTGCAACACGCCGCGCCGTGGCTGCGCGCGACATTCAGGCCTGGCTTGACGAATCTGCGCCATCCACGATGCGCCATGCAGAACCGTGGCCCCGCCTGCGAATGCTGAGGGGTACGGCCACCGGCGCGAGCCTAAGGCAGGGTACCGGTCGGGGCCCAACACGCGGAGTCTGGGTAGGGAGCCGATGTCTGGCCTCCGAACCAACCCATCGAAAGGCCGGATATGAAGCGTTTCAAACTGCAATGCATCCATCGTCAGCTGCGCGCCGCGGTGGTCCGCCGCATGTTGCTGGCCGGGGCCGTGTTTGCTGCCACCACGGTCGAGGCTTTCGCCACCGGCGCCGGCGGCCTGCCCTGGGACAGCGCCATCAGCACCCTGCAGAACGACCTGACCGGCCCGGTTGCCACCGGCATCAGCGTCATCGCCTTCCTGGCCGCCGGTGCGGCGCTGGTGTTTGGCGAAGAACTTGGCGGCATCGCGAAGAAGGCGCTGTACGTCGTCCTGGGAGTGGCCTTCATCGTCCTGGGCAACAAGTTTCTCTCGGCGCTCGGACTGACCGGCACCCTGGTGTCCTGAGCCATGCGCTGGCAGCGAGGGGAGCGGCGGCAGGACCGTGGCGATGCTCCGCATCCCGCGCTGCTGGAAATCCTGACCGGCGTCCGGGCCCTGATGAAGCAGGGCTGTGCCCTGGCGGACATCGCCGTGGTCATGCGATCCGCCGCCGACCTAAGCGCCTTGATCAGCTGTACCCATGGAGTGCCCCAGTGAACGACATCAAGACCCCGATCCACAACGCGTTGAACAGGCCCATTCTGATGATGGGAGGCGAGCGTCCGCTTGTACTGATGCTCATCATCGTTGCCGGGATTTTCATTTTTTCGCTGGCCAAGATCTGGGCGGCGGTGATCGGCGTCGCGCTCTGGTTGCTCGGGCACTGGGCGCTGACACGCGCTGCGACCTTCGACCCTATGCTGAGCAAGACTGGGACACGGCTGCTCAAGTACCGCCGCCATTACCCCGCGCGGGCGACTCCCTTCGCGAGGTCGCGGGAGGTGCGTTCATGAGGGCGCTCAAGGAATTCCGCGACGCGGCCTACGGGTTGCCCGACCTGCTGCCGTGGGCCGCCCTGGTTGGGAATGGCATCGTGCTGACAAAGGCAGGTGGGCTGATGGCCGGCTGGGAGTACCGCGGCCCCGACCTTGACTCGTCGACGCCCGAGGAGCTCGGCGCGATGGCGGCACGGCTCAACGCGGCGCTCAAGCTCGGCGACGGCTGGGCGCTGCACGTGGACGCCGTGCGCTCCCCGGCCCCTGGTTATGCACCGGCTGGTGCCTTTCCCGACCGCACGACGCGGCTGATCGATGACGTCCGGCGCCATGCTCACGAATCGCGAGACCTGGGGTTCGGCAGCCGGTTCGTGCTCACCGCGACCTGGTTTCCGATGCCTGACGTTGCCAGCAAGACGGCCGACCTGTTCGTCGAGGGGCGGGTCAAGGCCACGGCCAGCCGCAATCTGGAGCGTTTCAGCCAGCAGATTCGCGCACTGGAGTCGCGCCTGTCCACCCTGATGCAGATCAGGCGTCTGGTCGACGTGGTCGATGCGCGCGCCGGCATTGTGGACAGCGCGCTGCTGGCGCACTTGGAGCAGTGCGTGGGCCTGACGCCACAGCGCCGCGCCTTTCGGATGGCTGAAGTGCCGATGTACCTGGACTGCGTGCTTGGCCAGCATGATTTCGCGACCGGCTTCGTGCCGCGCGTCGGCCGGCGCAACGTCGCCTGCATCGGCCTGACTGGCCTGCCGCCGGACAGCTTTCCCGGAATCCTCGACGTGCTCTCGCGCCTGCCGGTGTCATACCGCTGGAGTTCGCGCTTCATCTACCTGGATCCGGGGCAGGCCGAGAAGACACTGAACAAGTACCGCAGCAAGTGGGCTCAAAAGCGCAAGAGCATGATGAACCTGCTGCGCGAGAATGCGGGCGGCCAGGCCACGCACATCAACGCCGACGCCGACCGTATGGTGCACGATGCCGTCGAGGCGCTGGCCGAGGCCTCCAGCGGCATGGTGCTCTATGGCTACTACACCAGTGTGCTGCTGCTCTCGCACGAGGATCCGGAAACCCTCGCCGAGACCACGCGGGAGATGGTCAAGCTCATCGAGAGCCATGGCTTCGGTGCCCGGGTGGAGGACGTGAACGCCGTCGAGGCCTACCTCGGGTCGCTGCCCGGCAACACGGCTGCCAACGTCCGCCGTCCGCTGGTCCATACCTTAAACTTGGCGCACCTGCTGCCGTTCACGGCCGTGTGGGGCGGGCAGGAATGCAATCCCTGTCCCTTCTATCCGTCGGACAGTCCGCCGCTGCTGCACGCCAAGACCGACGGCGCAACGCCGTTCAAGCTGTCGCTCCATGCTGGCGACGTTGGGCATACCGCGATTCTCGGCCCGACGGGAGCCGGAAAGTCGACCTTGCTCGCCACCCTGGCGGCACAACAGTTCCGGTATCCGGGCGCACAGGTCTTCGTCTTTGACAAGGGCTACTCGATGTTGCCCTTGGTGTGGGCTGCTGGCGGTGAGCACTACGACATCGCAGGGGATTCCGGTGACCTGGCGTTCTGCCCCTTGGGACGCGTGAGCGAAGCCGCCGAGCGCGTCTGGGCGGCGGAATGGCTCGAACAGCTCTGTGAACTGCAGGGCATGAACATCCTGCCGCGGCACCGGCAGGAGATTTTCCGCGCCGTGAGCCAGCTTGGCGCGTCGACCGATTGCATGTCGCAGCGCACGATGACCAACTTCCTCGTGCTGCTGCAGGACCAGGCCCTGCGCGAGGCCCTGCAGGCGTACACCCTGCGTGGCATGGCCGGGCACCTGCTCGACGCCGAAACCGACAGTCTGGGAGAAGACTGCTTCCAGGTGTTCGAGATGGAACACCTGATGAACAAGGGCGACAAGCTGGTGCTGCCGGTCCTCGCCTACCTGTTCCATCGTATCGAGCAGAGGTTCAGAGGCGAGCCGACGCTGCTGATCCTGGATGAAGCGTGGATCATGCTCGGCCACCCGGCCTTCAAGGCCAAGATTCGCGAGTGGCTCAAGGTGCTGCGCAAGACCAACGTGGCGGTGGTGTTCGCCACCCAGTCGCTGACCGATTTGAGCCGTTCCGGCATCGCCGACGTGATCTTCGAGTCCTGCCCGACCAAGATCTTCCTGCCGAACCCCGAGGCGCAGACCGAGAACATCCGGCCGCTGTACGAGGCGGTCGGCCTCAATGCCCGGCAGATCGAGATCCTGGCCTTGGCGACCCCGAAGCGCCAGTACTACGTCATGCATCCGGAAGGTCGCCGCCTGTTTGAACTTGGGCTGTCCGAAGCAGAGCTCGCATTCGTCGGCGCCAGCGGCAAAGGTGACATCGCGCGCATCCGCATGCTGCGCGCCAGCCTCGGCGCCGGGTGGCCGGCCCAGTGGCTGCGCGAGCGCGGACAGAGCGAGGCCGCGGCGAAGTGGGAGAAATATCGATAAAGGCCCGTTAAGCCTGATTCGCAACGCGTGCCGCCGCGGCGGCACGTTTGCTCCGCGGCCCGCCGTGCTTTTGGGCCCGTCATCCATCAGGAGAGGAACACCATGCGCATCCAGAAATTCGTGGCGCTCTTCGCGGCGTCCGCTTTGATTGCCAGCGCTCCGGCGCACGCCACCGGGGTGATCGCCGGGGCGACCTTCCCGGAACAGATCGTTCAGGAGGTGACCCTGGTTGAGCAATACGCAACGCAGGCCCAGCAACTGGAGACACAGATCCAGCAGCTTGCGAACCAGGTGGTCAACATGCAGACCATCCCGGTCCAGCTCTGGCCGAATATCAGCAGCCAACTGCAGGGCTTGGTCACCCTGGTTGGCAATGCCAAGGGGCTGTCCTATGCCTCAGCGAACACCGTCTCAGCGGTGCAGGCGCAGTTCGGCCAGCCCAGCGGGGTGCTGAGCAACTACAACGCCAGCCTGCAAACCTGGACCTCGAACCTGGACGGCCAGATCGCGGGCGTGCTCCAGCAGTTCGGGCTCAACGCCAGCAACTTCCAGAGCACGCAGTCGGCGTTGGCGGCGATCCAGGCGCAGAGCCAGTCCGCCAGTGGACGCAAGGCCGTCCTGCAGGCCGGCAACCAGATCGCAGGTCTGATGGTCAACCAGATGCAGGACCTGCAATCGGACATTCAGGCCGGCAATCAAGCCATGCTGAACTACGTTGCGATGCAGGCGCACACGCGCGTGGACCAGTCGAACAGCGTAACCCCGATCTTGGCCGCGCCGACCGGCCCCGGCGCATTCTGAAGGAAAGAGCATGCGCAACGCGATGAAGTGGGGCGGGTTGGCGGTGGCGATGTTGCTGGGGCTGGTCGCGGTGGCCCATGCGGCGTCTCCTGCCCCCACGGGCGGCCCAGGAGGAAATGGCTACCTCGATTCGATCAGCTCGAACTTCCAGACGGCGACGTCCGGATGGATGACGACGGCGCAGGGGTATGCCTTCAAGATTTTCACGGCGCTCGCGGCCATGGATCTGTCGTGGTGGGGCATCAAACAGGTCCTGAAAAAGAATGATCTCGCCGACTTCACCGCGGGCGCAACCCTGAAGATCGCGTCGATCGCGTTTTTCTACACCATCGTGAAGTACGCGCCGACCTGGATGCCGATGATCACGTCAAGCTTCATGGACATGGGGCAGGCGATCGGCGGCTCCGCGGCCGCCTCTTCGACCCCGTCCGGTGTGATGGCGATGGCGTTCTCGGTGGTGCAGCAGCTCTATCAGGTCTATGACAAGGCGCCGGGCGGAATGATCCACATCGGCACGAACTTCTTTCTGGCCATCGTCATTGCGATCACGTCGCTGCTGGCCCTGATTGGCTTCGGCCTGGTCGCCCTGCAGCTGTTGATGACCCTGGTCGAGACCTATCTCGTGGGCGGGGCAGGGCTGGTGATGCTTGGGTTCACCGGGTCCGGGCTCACCAGCAGCTTCGGGGAGAAGTACATCGGCTATCTGGTGAGCGTCGGGATCAAGCTGCTGATGATTTACGCCATCATCGGACTCGGGCAGAGTCTGATCAACAACGAACTGGCCTACATCAACAACTACATCGCCTCGAACAGCGGGATCCCGCCGACCGATCTGCTCAC
>DAIAZB010000165.1 GCA_027443745.1 Thiomonas sp.
GTCCAAGCTTGGCGGCAACCTGGGCACCGAAGGCTCGGTGGCATTCCAGTTCAAACATTGCGGCCAGTTCCTGTTCGCGCCGGGCACGAGCGAGGACAAGGTGATGGAAGCCGCGCTCGACGCCGGGGCGGAGGACGTGAACACGCTGGACGACGGCTCGATCGAAGTCATTTGCGATCCGCACGATTTCGAGGCGGTGGGCAAGGCCTTCGTGACCGCCGCGCTCAAGCCCGAACTGGCCGAGCTCGGCATGAAGCCCAGCGTGGACGTGGAACTGGCCGGTGACGACGCCGAGCGCATGCACAAGCTGGTGGATGCGCTCGAAGACCTCGACGACGTCCAGCGCGTGGACCACAACGCCGTCCTGCCCTGAACGCCCCTCTGCCCGGCCACGCCTCCTGCATCCAACACGCACATGAAAATCCTGGTCATCGGCTCGGGCGGGCGCGAACACGCCCTGGCCTGGAAGCTGGCGCAATCACCGCGCGTCAAGAAGGTGTACGCCGCACCTGGCAACGGCGGCACGGCAACCGAAACGCGGGTGGAGAACCTGCCCATCACCGACCCGCAGCAATTGGCCGATTTCTGCATCGCCGAGGACATTCATTTCACCGTGGTCGGCCCCGAAGCGCCACTGGCGGCCGGCATCGTCGACTATTTCCGCATGCGCCGCCTGCGCATCTTCGGCCCGACGCAAGGCGCGGCCCAGCTTGAGAGCTCCAAGGCTTTCGCCAAGGCCTTCATGGCGCGTCACGGCATTCCCACCGCGGCCCACCGTACCTTCAGCGACGCACTTGAGGCGCACGCCTACATCGACACCCACGGCGCACCGCTGGTGGTCAAAGCCGACGGCCTGGCCGCCGGCAAGGGCGTGGTCGTGGCTCTCAGCCTGGCCGACGCGCATGCCGCCGTGGCCGACATGCTGGAGCACAACACCTACGGCGTGCAGCATGGCGAAGGCGGCGCGCGGGTGGTGATCGAAGATTTTCTCGATGGCGAGGAAGCCAGCTTCATCGTGCTGGTGGATGGCCGCAACGTCGTTCCCCTGGCCTCCAGCCAGGACCACAAGCGCCTGCAGGATGAAGACCGCGGACCCAACACCGGCGGTATGGGCGCATACTCGCCGGCCCCGGTGGTGACGCCCGAAGTGCATGCGCGGGTGATGCGCGAAGTCATCCTGCCCACGGTGCAGGGCATGGCCGCCGAGGGACACGACTACACCGGCTTTCTCTACGCCGGGCTGATGATCGACCCGCAAGGCCACGCCAAGACCCTGGAGTTCAACTGTCGCCTCGGCGACCCCGAAACCCAGCCCATCCTGATGCGCCTGAAAAGCGATCTGGTGACCGTGTTCGACGCGGCCATCGACGGCAAGCTCGACAAGCTGGAACTGCAATGGGACCGGCGCACCGCGCTGGCCGTGGTCATGGCCGCGCCCGGCTACCCCGAAGCCCCTCGCCTGGGCGGCCCCATCGGCGGCATCCCCAAACACGCGGACGATCTGCATGTCTTCCACGCCGGCACGCGGCTGGAGGGCGGGCAGGTGCATGTCAGCGGCGGGCGCGTGCTGGCCGTGACCGCCCTGGGCGACTCGGCGCGCATGGCGCAAACCCGCGCCTATGTCGGCGTGCGCCAGATCGCCTTCGAGGGCATGCAGTTCCGGCAGGACATCGGCTGGCGGGCGATCAAGCGCTGAGCGCCGCAGATCTGCATCCCTGCCAGCGCGAGGCTGAACAGCGTCGAAGAGTTCGCCGGCCCGCAGACCGGCCGCCTGCCCGCACGCCTTGAGCCGGGCTCAGATGGCGCCCTGCTGCCGCAATGCGACGATGTCCGCCGCAGTCCATCCCGCCTCGTGCAAGACTTCCTCGTTGTGCGCACCCAACTCCGGCCCGAGCCAGCGCGTGCCGCCTGGGGTGAGCGACAAGCGGGGGGCTGGTGTGGGAAGCGCGACCGAAGCGCCATCGGCCAAGTGGTGGCGCTGGAACATGCCCCGCGCCTGGAATTGGGGATCTTGAACGATGTCCTTGATGCTGTAGATGCGGCTGGCGGGCACCTCGGCAGCGCGCATGGTCAGCACGATGGAATCGGCGTCGTGCTGACCGGCCCAGGCCTGGATGGCGGCGTCGATCTCGCCGACGCGCTGCATGCGACCCTGGTTGCTGGCCAGGCCAGCATCTTCGGCCATGTCGATGCGGCCGATGGCGCGCATCAGGCGCTTGAAAATGGCGTCGCCGTTGCCGGAAATCTGCACCCATTCGCCACCCTGGCTGCGGTACACGTTCGACGGCGTGATGCCGGGAATGCTCGTGCCCGTGCGCTCGCGCACGGTGCCGTCGGCGCTGTACTCCATCAGCGTGCTCTCCAGCAGGTTGAACACGCTCTCGGTCAGCGCCACGTCCACCACCTGGCCTTCTCCACCGCTGCTGCCGTTCCAGCGCCCGCCGGTGGCGTCTCGGTGGCGCAGCGCCATGAGCGCGCCCATGGTGGCATGCAACGCAGCGATGGAATCGCCCAGCGACAAATTGGCGCGCATGGGCGGCCGATCGGGGTCGCCGATGAGGTAGCGCATGCCGCCCATGGCCTCGGCAATCGCGCCGAAGCCGGGCTGCTGGCGCATCGGCCCGGTCTGGCCGAAACCGGAAATGCGCACCATCACCAGACTGGGGTTGACGGCACGGAGTTGGTCCCAGCCGAGGCCGAGTTTTTCCAGTGTGCCGGGACGCATGTTCTCCACCAGCACATCGGCCCGCGCCGCCAGGCGCAGCACAACGTCACGGCCCTTCGAGTGCTTGAGGTTGACGGTGATGCAACGCTTGTTACGCGCCTGCGCCGCCCACCACAACGAGGTGCCGGCATGCAGCTTGCGCCAGGTGCGCAAGGGATCGCCGCCGGGGTCGCCGCCTTGCGCGGGAGATTCGATCTTGACCACGTCCGCGCCGAACTCGGCCATCAGCCGGGTGGCGAACGGTCCGGCGATGAGGCTGCCGAGCTCCACGACGCGCAACCCCGCCAGCGGGCCCGGGCCGGTCCCTGCGGCAGGCTGCGCGGGCGCTGGGGCATCAGCCATAGAACGGGGCGAACAAGACGGCGACGTTGACCAGCACGGCGAGGAACCAGACCGTGGAGCGCAGGCTGGCGCGATCGTTCACGTACAGCCAGAGGTAGACGGCGCGCAACGCCACCCAGGCCATCAGCAGGGCGTTGACCACGGCCAGATCGGCATGGCCGTAGAGCGCGAACAAGGTGGCGGCGAACAGGAAAGGCAGCGCTTCGAAGGTGTTGGCCTGCGCCGCGTTGGCCCGCCTGCGACGCGGGTCCGGATGACTCTCGAGCCAGGCGCGCGGCTCGTTGTTGTCGTAGCGGTTGGTCTTGGCGCGGAAGGCCCCGGATTTGGCGATGCCTGCTGCGACGATGGGCAGGAGCGCGGCGATGAGCACAAGCGTGGCGGTGAGCAGCATGGGATGGGGTCGGGCGGCGTCGGGGAAGGCTGATTATGCGTGAGCACAGCGCGCAAAAAACAAGGGCCGACATGGCCGGCCCTTGTTGCTGCTGAACTGACGTCAGGCGACGTCGTTGAACGCGCGGTTGTGCGTCCCGTCAACCCGCGTAATCGGCCGCGACCGTCGCGTCCTTGTCGTTGGTCATGCCCAGGAACCGAACCACGAGGGTGGCAATGACAGCCACGACGAAGTTCACGACCAGCGCATACAGGCCGATATAGGCCGGAATCACCATGCCGGCGAGGTGCAGCGCATAGCCCGAAGTCTTGAAGCCGTTGAGCGA
>DAIAZB010000166.1 GCA_027443745.1 Thiomonas sp.
CCGGTGAACCCGGCGCAGCGCCAGTTGTACACGTCGGTGGTGGGCAGGTTGTAGCTCTGCAGCCCGGTGTAGATCTGGTCCGTGCCGGACAGGCCCGGCGCCAGGAGAATGAGCTGCGCGCCCACCGCGTGGTTGAGCCAATAGATGCTCTTGGATTCCAGCACCTCAAATTCGCGCATGCCGGTGTAGGCGGCGTCGCCGTTGTTGGCGCTGACGTTCAGCCGCCACCAGGCGTGCGCCCCCGGCGCGGCCGTGACCGCGAGCTGCTGGCGCTGGCCGGCGGCGTTGAAGGCGACGGCGGTATAGGTCTGCGCCACGGTCCACGCCGCGCCGTCGTCGCTGGATTCCAGCGTGAAGGTGTACGGCGTGCGCTGCCAGGTTCCCGGCGCGGTGATGGCGATGGCGCCCGGCTGCACCGCGCTCACGAAGTGCAGCGCATAGGTGCAGGGCAGCGCCTGGTTCTGCGCGGTGTACCAGTCGGTGGTGAGGTCGCCGTCCACCGCGCGGAACGCCTCGTTCGGGTTGCCGAGCTGGCTGCTGGCCACGATCTGGTCGTGGCCGATCCACCGCTGCGCCGTCCAGGCGCTGCCCGCCGCGCTCATCGCCCCCTGCGTGGTGGCGATGGTGAAACTGTCGTTCACCGCGAAGTCCGTGGCGCCGTCGTTGATCAGCAGGTCGATCACCGCGCTGGTGAACGGCGTGCCCACGGTGGCGCTGCCCAGCGCGCCGCTGACCGAGCCGCTTACGGAAAACGTGCCGCCATTCACCGCCGCCGCCGTGCAGGTGAGCGTGATGGTTTCCGTTTTCGTGGCCGGGTGCGTGGCCACGGCGCCGACCGTGCCGGTGCCCACATTGGTGCCACCGGCCACCGCCGCCGCGGCGGTACCGTAGCCGCACAAAAAAAGCCGCAACTGCTGGAGCAAGTCGCGGTCATCGGTGGCCGAGCCGGCTTTGTAGGGCATGGTCTCTCTCGCGTCAGGCCAGCACTTGCTTCACGGCGCCGGCATTGCGCTGCAGGATGTTGATGATGGCCTTCTCGCCGGACGGCGAGTTGACCCACTCGCCGGCCAGCGCCGGGTCCACCACGTTGACGATGCGCACGCTCGGGCCGCCCTGCTGGGCGCCCTGCTGTCCACCCTGCGCCGGCGCGAACGGCACCATGCCGCCTTCCGCGAAACCCAGGCGCGGCCCGTGCGGCACGCCGGGCCCGTGGCCCAGGCTGTTGATGGCATGCAGCATGCCCGCGCCCACGCGCCGGACAGCCTGAGCGTTGACCACGAATTCACCCGCCGAGAGCCGGGCCGGAATGCTGTCGCTGGTGGCGCTGCCGGGACCGTGGACCATGCCGCCGGAGGCGTAGCCCGCGGCGGACGCCGCGCCCGCGATGGCCGCGCCCCAGCCGGACCCGCCGGCGGCGGCGAACAATTGCTTGATGGCGCTGGCGGCGAGCGCCTCGCTCGCCATCTTGGCGATGTCGGCCACCACGCTCTGCGCGAAACTGCGGAAGGCGTCTCCGGCGTTGCGCGAGCCGGTCGCGATGGTTTCAAAGAACTGCGCCAGGTCGTTCTGCAGCGCGCCCTTGAGGCGCACCGTATTGGCGTCCACCACGTCGCCGAGCTGCGCGATCTGCTGCTTGATGCGCTGCACCCGCAAAATGGCGTCCGGGTTGCCGGTGGCGGCCGCCAGTTCCTCCATCTTCGGGATCAGGGCGGTGACCTGGGCGGCTGTTTCGCGGTGCAGCGCGGCGATTTTCTGCTGTCCCTGCGCCTGCGTCAGCAGCCCCACGGTGACCTGCGCCTGCACGCCCTGCTCGGCCGTCTGCATGGCCGTGAGGGCGCGCTGATAGTCGGCCTCGACCTGCTGCAGGTCGGCCTGCGCGCCGCTCACGTCGATGAGCTTGCGCACCAGCGACACGCCGGATGCGTCGCCCTGCGCTTCCAGGCTCGCGAGCAGGTCCTTGTACTGCGCCTGCAGTTGCTGCTTGGTGGCCTCGCCGGTCTGGCCTTGCGCGCGCAGCAGCGCCGCGCGCACCTGGCCGATCTGGTCATTGAGGCGCTTCTCGGCGTCCTCCTGCGCGCGCGCGGCCTTCACGGCCGCGTCGCCGCGCTGGCGCTCCAGCAGGATGATCTGGTTCTCGATCTTGATGCGGTCGGCCTGCGCCGGGCTTTCCGCCAGCGCCTTGCGCTGCGCCGCGATCTCGGCGTCGATGGCCTGCTGCTCCAGCCTCACGCGGTCCGCGTAATACTGCTGCAGGCTGACCTTGTGGTCCTTGAGCTGCTGGTCCAGGTCCGCCAGGGCGCGCGCGTTGGCGTCCTTCAGCAGCGCGAGCTGCGCCGCGATGTCGGCCTTGAGCGCGGCCAGCCGCGCGGCGGCGGCGGACTTTCCGGCGCCGATGGCCGGGGCCACGGGTGCGTCGGTTCGCGTTCCCTTGTTTTCGCCGCCGGTCGGCCCCGTGGGCGTTTCGGACCAGATCTTGCTGATGGTGCTGGCCGACTGCCGCACGCTGGCGACGATGTCCTGGCCGCCGGCCTTCAGAATTTGGTAGGCCTGCGCGAAATTCCCCTGCACCGCCTGCACCACCGCCGCCGCCACACTTCCCAGGCTGTCGCCCACGACCGAAAACACCGTGGCCACCACCGAGCCGATGCTCACCAGCAGCTTGAGCGTCGCGGCCAGGCCTTCGGCCACGCGGTCGAGCGTGCCGGTGCTGGTGACGCTATCCATGAAGGCCGCGGACATGCTGTTGAGCGTCGGCAGCAGCTCGGCCGCGATGCGCGTGCCGACCGCGCCCAGCCCCAGCTTGAGCGCGGACATCTTGTCGTTGAAGGCGTCGGCCTCGCGCGCCGTGTCGCCGCCCAGGATGGCGCCCAGGCGCTTGGCCTGGTCGGCGCTGTCTTTCAGTCCCTGGCTGCCCAGGTTGAGCATGGGGATGAGGTCCGCCCCGCTGCGCCCGAAGATCTGTTGCGCCAGGGCCGCCTTGGCGGTGCCGTCGTTGTACGAGGAGAAGCGGTCTGCGACCTCCTGCAGCACCGTGTCGGAATCGCGCAGATGGCCGTTGGCATCGACCACCGAAACGCCGATGGCCTTGAAGCTGGTGGCCGCCGTGCCGGTGCCGACCGCCGCCTGCGCCATGTTGCGCGCCAGTTTGGTCAGCCCCTGCGCCACGCCGTCGAGCGAGGTGCCGGACTGGTTGGCGGCGAGCTGATAGGCGGAAAGCCGCTCGGTGGCGATGCCGGTCTTCGCGGCCAGGTCGTTCATCTCATCGGCTGCGTCGATGCTGCGGCGAACCAGCTCGATCAGGCCGCCGACCGTGAGCGCCGCCGCCACGCCGCCAAGCTGTTCCTTGACCGCGTCGGCGCTGAAACCCAGCTTTTCGAGCCCGGTCTTGACGCCTTCGATGGCCTTGTCGGCCTTGTTCTCGGCCGTGATCTCGAGCTTGACCTGATTGTTCGCTGCCATGTCAGCCCCCCTTTTCCAGGGTGCGCAGCAGTTTGGCCACACTCTCGGCGCTGCCCTGCGCGCCATGCGCCGCGATGACCAGCAGGTCGGCCATGCGCTCGCGCTCGAGCCGCATCGCGGCACGGCTGTAGGCGCGGAACATCGCCAGCGGCATGCGCATCACGTCCTCGCGGCTGTGTCCGGCTGCGACGAGGCGGCCGATGGCGTGAGCCCATTCAGGGCCCGCAGCACCAGCGTCACGGTCGAGCGCAGCCGGTGGACGAAAAAATCGTGATTGACCTCGTAGACGGCCGCCGCGAGCAGCAGAAAATCCGTCATCGGCAGCTCGCGCACCCAGGCCGGTGATTTCCGGGCGCCTACCGCGATCAGGTTGATCAGATCGTCGCCATGCTGGTCCAGGATGCCGATCCAGTCGAGATCGTCGGCGCCGACATGGGCGAACATCGGCTCGATGGCCCGAACGCTGCGGATCACAGCCGGCACGTCCCCCACCACGAACGGCATGATGGAAAGGTCCTCGCCGCCCGCGCGCACGGTGCGCGCGAGGGGCGGGAAGGCATCGAGGTCGCTGCTGTCGCTCATGCCTTGCCTCACATGGTGATCATGCGGCCGAACATGCCGAGCGTGGCGTCCGCGCTCTTGGTCATGTCGGCGAGGGTTTCGCCGGTGAGGTCGAACGACATCAGGGCGTTGGAGATCATGTCCAGCGCCTTGGTCGGCAGAATGCTCACACGGTACAGGTCGATGATCACCGGGCTGTTGCCGTTGGCCGTGTTGAGGCCCTCGAACCGCACCCAGCGCTCGGGCAGCGGCTGGGTGAACATGGCCACGTTGGTGCTCGCCCCAGGCGTGTAGCTGACCTTGAACGGCTGCACATACGGGCCGCCGGTGGTGATGTCGTTGAACACGATGGAGCCGCCGGGGCCGTTGACGGTGTAGCCGGCCGGTGGCAGCGTGAGCGGCGTGGTGGGCGTGCTGTCCTTGATGCTCACGGCCGTGACGTTCTGGCCCTTGAGCAGATACAGCGACCCGAGCACCGGCGCGCTCGGCAGCGCTTCGCCGACCACCGGCGTGCCACCGGTCACCGTGTTGCTGGTGCCGTAGAGCGCCAGAGCCAGGTTGCTGGGCAGCAATTCTTCCAGCGTGCAGTCGAACGCGGCCTTTTTCGCGGTGATGAGCTGCAGGTCCACCAGGCGCTGGCCGGACGTGGCTTCCTGGTGCTCGATGGTGGTGACGGTGGGGCTGACCACCAGCTTGGGCACGTTGCCCACGTAGATGAGGCCCTGGGGGTTGCCGCTGGTGTCGCGGGTGCCGATGTACACCTTGCCTTGTCCTGAGAAATACATGATGCTGCTCCTGGGTGCGGTTGCGCGGGTTGGGGGATGAGGGCGTCAGTGCGTTCAGCCGATGGCTTCCCAGTCCACGACGACGAAAGGTCCGTCCGTGGCGACGGACAGGATCATCGTGCAGCCGGTTTCCATGCGCCTGGCGTTGCCGGGTGGCAGCACGGCGCCGACGGCGCCGGCCGGCAACACCCACGGCGCCGCGGCGCCGGTGGGGTCGGTGAAGCCGTTGATGGTGAGGGTGCCGGTGAGGGCCGTGCGGATCTGCACGCCCATGAGATAGACGGGCGTGGTGCCCCCGGCGCCGATGTTCTGCGCGGTGGCGACGGCGGCCAGCACGTTGCTGTGGGCCTGCGGGCGCGACAGCGACACCGCCTCGCCGTTCGGTCCGAACTGCTGCATGCCGCCGCGTGGGTTCTGGTAGGCCATGGGGTGTCCTTCAGGCTGGGGTCGCCGTGGTGAGGTCGGTGGTGCGCGTGCGGTACTGCGCGACGTAGGTGGCCGGCACCATGGCCACGGCGGCGTCGGTGTCGGCCTCCTGCCAGTCGCAGGCTTCCTCGCGCAGTGCCTGGGCCAGGCCGCCGACGTTGAGGTCGGCCATGATGGCGGCGTGCGCGGCGACGACGATGGCGTCGGCCTGGGCGTAGCCGGCCGCCACGTCCAGGTTGCGGGCGATGGCGACGACGCGGAACGTGAGGTGCCGGTCCACCAGGGTGTTGCCGCGCGGGTCGATGGTCTCGCCCTGCACGTCCAGCACCAGGGCGGGAGATTTTTCGCGCGGCACGCCGAGCACGGGCTGGCGCAGGAACGTGGCGGCGTTCGCCGTGGCCACGGCCTGCAGCTTGGCCGCCGTGGCCTGCAGGATCTGCTCGCGGATGCTCAAGGCCATGGCTAGACCCTCGACAGCGTGGCGTGAGCCACGGCGCCGTCGTCCTGCGCGTGGATCTCGCGCACCTGGTACGTCGCGCCG
>DAIAZB010000167.1 GCA_027443745.1 Thiomonas sp.
AACTGCGCCAGGAAGACATGGCCGGATTGATTCAACAGCCTTCATCCAGACCATCGTTGTCCACGGCAACGCCCACGACAACAGCAACGCCCACGACAGCGCCGCTACCCGCGACACCGCTTCCCGCAACTGCGAGCGTGCACGACTCGTCGTCCGCCGGCCGCGAGATCGGCGCGACCGACGAGGAATTGCGGACGATGGCGCAAGAGATCTACAGCCTTACCGACGCATCCGCGCGCAAAGCACGGTTCCAGGAGCGTTCGGCCCGCCTCGGCAGTGCCGAGCAGATGAAGCTGCTCGATTGCTTCAACCAGATCAAGGACGACCACGCCAGGGTCCAAGCGCTGGCGGACGACCTGTTCAACGACTAGGAGCCCTGCATGAACAAGCGACTCTCCGCACTTGCCGGCATGCTGCTGTTGATGTTGGGTCTGCCCTGTGCCCATGCCGGGCTGGTCAACGACATTCCCAGTTGCTATGCCGCCAGCCACTTCACCTTCAGCAGCCCGCCACCGAACCGGCTGCTGTATGTGCTGATCGACCAGGCCACGACGCTGAGCCCCGCGTTGCAGAAGTCGGTCGTCAACAACATCAACCATGCACTCGGGCCGGCCACCAAGTTCGTGATCGCCGAGTTCTCACGCACCAGCAACAACCATTACCTGCAGGTGCTGCACACCGGCATCATCGAAAGCCCGATGACGCCCAGCGAACGCAACAACGTGCCGGTCAACGCGCTCGGCAGCTTCGACCATTGCATGCGCGACCAGGGGTTCTTTGCCATCCACATGGCCGACACCACGGCCCAGCAGGTCTTTCAGTCGGCCACCGGCACACCCCATCAGCCCAACGACATCCTGCTGGCCCTGAAGACGGTTGCGCCCGTGATCGCGCAGGATCCTGCTCATCAGAAAGTGCTGTTCCTGGTCAGCAACGGATTCGAGAACTCCAGCTTCGCGCATTTCGCATCCGGCCCATTCAACCCCGAGCAGATGCTGCAGCAGGCGCGCACAGACGGTCTGCTGGCCAACTTCGGTGGCGCCCAGGTGTTCGTGCTGGGCGCGGGCATCACGCCATGACGTGGCGAGCCTGGAGACATCGAGCCGCATGCCACGATGGCGTCGAACGATCTGGTGCAGGCCGGACGCGCCAACTAGACAAGGCCGGCCCGTGCGCAGGTGTTGTCTTGGCTGCATGGGCTCTGGGCCTCACCGCACAGGCGCATGCACAGACGACGCCGAACGCGGCGACACTCATGCAGCAGGCGAACGCTGGCAATGCGCAGGCGGAAAACCACTTGGGAGTCGACTACAGTGGAGGCTATGGCGGTCTGCCCCTGGACCCTGCCAAGGCGGTGTACTGGTTTGCGAAGTCTGCCAAGCAGGGCAATGCGTCTGCGGAGAACAACTTGGCGTTGGACTACGAAACTGGTGGTGGCGGCCTGCCGAAGGATCTCGTCAAGGCAGCGTACTGGTATCGCCAGTGCGCTGCGCAGAATGGCGTGACTGGTGCGTTCTGCGGAATGTCGCTGCACCGTGTGCAGATGAAGGAGCAACAGGTTGCAGCGGCCACGCCACCGCCCGCACAACTTGCGGCCCCTGCAGTCACCGCGCTCGTTGTAGACAACCAGCAAGCCCTGCAGAACCTGCAGCGCTTCTGGACATTGTACTTCCAGGCATCCAACGCGCAGGTCGTGGACTTCGGCGAGCCGGCGCTGGTGCGGCCGGTGAGCTTTGGGGCCAAATCATGAAATTCATGTACGCGAGTGCGGTTTTCGCAGCCATTGGTCTCGTGACGGCCAACGCTTGGGCGGTGACGCCTCTTGCAAGAGAAGACATTCAGGCGTGGCAGATTGCACAGGCTTCCTGCCAGCAACAACAACCGAGCGCGCTACGCATAACAGAGCCCCCAGAGCTACGTGCGCTTCAGCGTCCGGCGTATTTTGGTGGTATGGCTGTGCTCTTCTTGTGTCTGCACAAGTCCAAGGTCACAGTATTCGGCTTCGCCCGCCAAGGAGCGCAATTGCGCGACCCGCTCTCCGAATATCTACTGGGGTCACTGTATCTGAGCGGTATCCCAGGCGTTCCTGCCAACCCCGTCAGTGCCCTCCATTGGCACCTGCAATCAGCCCGGCAGGGCTTCCCCTTGGGAGAGTTTATGGCCGGAATAGATTATCTGCATGGAACGGGCACAGCCGCCAATCCACAGATCGCTGCCTTCTGGATCAGGCGTGCGGCCGTTCAGGGCTTTGTCCAAGCAATGGCTACCATGGGAGAGCTCTATGTGAAAGGCATCGGGGTACCGCCCAGTGAAGCGCATGCACGCCATTGGGCGAAGCGCGCAGCGGCGGGTGGGGATATGCAGGCACGGCAGTGGCTCGCCAGTCATCCTGCACCCGCGCAGGTGGCGGCTGCGGCCTCACCATCGAACCCCTCGCCGAATCCATCAGCACAACCCGCATCGCCGCCTGTGCCAGCGGCTAGGCCTGCTGCCGTAACCACGGTCGCGGACAACCAGCAGAC
>DAIAZB010000168.1 GCA_027443745.1 Thiomonas sp.
GGAGAATTGCGGGCCTTCCATCACCAGATAAGTGCCGCCGCGCGTCACCGGAACGCCCAAACGTTGCGCCGCCGCGTGCAGCCCATCGCCGAGCCGCGCGCAAACCGGATGCGCCATCGAGACATGGGCGACCACGCCCTCACCGAAGAAGCTTTTCTCGCGCGCGAAGCTGCGATCGATGAACTGATCGACGATCACGAAATGTCCCGGCGCCAGCTCCGCCCGCAGGCTGCCCACCGCCGACAACGAGATCACGTCGGTCACGCCCGAGCGCTTCAGCGCGTCGATATTTGCCCGATAGTTCAGATGCGTGGGCGATAGCGGGTGACCGCGGCCGTGGCGCGGCAGAAACACGCAGGACACGTCCCCCAGCCGTCCGAACAGCAACGCGTCGGAAGGCTGGCCCCAGGGGGTGGGCACCTGGCGCCAGGCCTTTTCGATCAGCCCGGGGATGTCATACAGCCCCGATCCGCCGACGATCCCGATGACCGGCTTTTGAACCTCGCTCAATGCTCGACGTCGGACCAGATTTTGCGCTTCAGCGCATAGGTCAGCCCGGTCATCAGCAGCAGGAACAGCACCACGCGCACGCCCATCTGCTTGCGCGCCACCGCCTCGGGGTTGGCCGCCCAGTAGAGGAAGGTAGCGACGTCGTGGGCCATCTGCGGCACAGTGGCCTTGGTGCCGTCGGCGAAGGTGACGGCACCGTCCTGCAGCGGCGGCGGCATGGCGATCATGTGGCCGGGGAAATATTTGTTGTAGTACCGCCCCGCCGGCACTTTCACGCCCGACGGCGCCGGCACGAAGCCGTTGAGCAGCGAATAGATGTAGTCCGGCCCGCCTTCCCGCGCATTGGCCATCAGCGAGAGATCGGGCGGCGCCGCGCCGTTGAACACCGCCTTCGCCGCCAGGGCGTTGGCGAAGGGGGACCGGAACTGGCTGGCGGGGGTTCCCGGACCGCTGATTTTCTGGCCGCTATCATTCAGCCCCAGCGGCACGGTTTCCGATGCGGCGATGCCCTTGATCTGCGCCGGCGTCAGCCCGATCCCGGCGAGATCCCGGTAATGCAGCTGGTGCATCGAATGGCAGGTCGAGCACACCTTGTAATAAACCCAGAAGCCGCGCTGCGCGGACGCCTCATTCAGGCCGCCGAACAAGCCGGCGAAGCTGAAATGCGGGGTCAACAATGGGGCATCGTCCTGCGCCAGTGCCGGGCCGGCGGCAAGCACGCCCAACCCGAGCGCGAGCAGTGCGAAACGAAGCGCGCGCATCACGCTTTCTCCATCGGCTGGGCGGCAACGGGGTGCGGCATGGGGCCGCCGCCACGCCCGCGCAGCACCGCCAGACTGATGCTTTCGGGCAGCGGCAGGGTGCGTTCCAGCGCACCAAGCAGCGGCAGCAGCACCAGGAAGTGGAAGAAGTAATACAGCGTGCAAATGCGGCCCAGCGGCACCCAGAAGCCCAGCGGCTTATGCGCACCCACCACGCCCAGCGCGATGGTGGCCGCCAGCCACACCCAGATCATCTTGCGGAACACCGGGCGGAACCGCGCGCTGCGCACCCGGCAGGTATCCAGCCAGGGCAGGAAGAACAGCACCAGGATGGATCCGAACATGGTGCACACGCCACCCAGCTTGTTCGGCACCGAGCGCAGCATCGCGTAGAACGGCAGGAAATACCATTCCGGCACGATGTCCGGCGGGGTTTGCAGCGGGTTGGCCTTAATGAAGTTGTTCGGGTCCGCCAGCAGATTCGGCATGAAGAACACCAGAAACGCCCAGACTGCCAGGAACACGCAGATGCCGACGCTGTCTTTGCTGGTGTAGTACGGGTGGAACGGCACCGTGTCCTGCGGCCCCTTCACGTCGATCCCGAGCGGATTGTTCGATCCGGTGATGTGCAGCGCCCAGACATGCAGAAACACGACCGCAACGATCACGAACGGCAGCAGGTAGTGCAGCGAGAAGAACCGGTTCAGAGTGGGATTCGAGATGCTG
>DAIAZB010000169.1 GCA_027443745.1 Thiomonas sp.
GATCACGTCAACGCTGGGGCGCTGCGTGGCGAGAATCAAATGCACGCCTGCGGCGCGCGCCTTCTGCGCCAGACGGGCAATGAGCTCCTCGATCTTCTTGCCCACCACCATCATCAAGTCGGCCAGCTCGTCGATGATGACAACGATATAAGGCATGTGCAACAGCGGTTCGGGATTCTCGGGTGTGAGCGACAACGGGTTGGGCACATGCTCGCCGCGCTGTGCAGCCTCGGCAATGCGCGTGTTGTAGCTCGCCAGATTGCGCACCCCCAGCTTGCTCATCACCTTGTAGCGCCGCTCCATCTCACCCACGCACCACGAGAGCGCGTGCGCGGCCTGCTTCATGTCGGTCACCACCGGCGCCAGCAAATGCGGAATGCCCTCGTAGACGCTGAGCTCCAGCATCTTCGGGTCGATCATGATCATGCGCACCTGCTTGGCCTCGGCCTTGTACAGCAGGCCCAGGATCATGGCATTGATCCCCACCGACTTGCCCGACCCTGTGGTGCCCGCCACCAGCAAATGCGGCATCTTGGCCAGGTCGGTGACGACCGGGTTGCCGACGATGTCCTTGCCCAGGCCCATGCTGAGCATGGATGGCGCGTCGTTGTAGACCTGGGAGCCGAGAATTTCGGCCAGTCGGATGGTCTGGCGCTTGGCATTGGGCAGTTCCAGCGCCATGGTGTTCTTGCCGGGAATGGTTTCCACCACGCGGATGCTCACCAGTGACAACGCCCGCGCCAGATCGCGCGACAAGCCCACCACTTGCGAGCCCTTCACGCCTGGCTCGGGCTCCACCTCGTAGCGCGTGATGACCGGCCCGGGCGACGCCGCCACCACGCGTACCGAGACACCGAAGTCCTTGAGTTTTTTCTCGATCAGGCGCGACGTGAACTCCAGAGTTTCGGCGCCGATGGGGTCTTTCGGGGTGTTGCCGTGGTCGAGCAAGTCCAGGGGCGGCAGGCCGGACGTCGGCATCTCCTGGAACAAGGGCTTTTGCTTCTCGCGCTGCACTCGCTGCGACTGGGGCACCTGCACCAGCGGTGGTTCGATGTAGACAGGCGCGAACACCTCCTCGGCCTCGCGCGCCTGCTCGCTCACGAGATCGGCCTCGCGCGCCTGCAAGGCCTGGGCGCCGACATGCCGATCCTGCTCCTGGGCACGGCGCGTGCGCCAGCTCACCCAGGTCAACTCGATGCGGGCGCCGACACGTTCGGCGACATCGGCCCAACTCAACTGCGCGTACCACGAGAGCGACAGCAGGAACACCGCCAACAGCACAATGGCGCTGCCGGTGAAACCCAGCAACTGCTGCGCCGCGCTGCCCAGCCAGTTGCCCACCACGCCACCCGCGGCAGCCGGCAGGTGAACATGGAGGCCATAAAGCCGGGTGGCCTCGAGCGCCGCGCTGGAGAGCGGCAGCAAGCCCAGCGCGGCCACCGAACCCAGCTTGGCCAGCCAACTGCGCGGCGCGGTTTGCGCCTGCGTGTGCGCGCGACGCCAGGCACGCACCAACGCCAACAAACCCATGGGCAGCAGCCAGAGCGCCGAAAAACCCAGCAGGAAATAAAGGATGTCAGCCGTCCAGGCTCCAGCCGCGCCAACCAGGTTCGCCGTACCCTGGGTAGCAGCCGCCCCAGAAGTCGACCAGGACGGGTCACTGCGGTGGTAGCTGAACATGGCCAGCAGCAGCAGCAGCCAGGTGATGGCGCCAGCCACCAGGCGGATTTCAGCCAGCAGCCGGCTTTTACGCGTGCCGAGCTGGCCTGAATGGGGGGCGCCTGCCCTTGAAAAGGTGAACCAACGCAAAATTTTGATCAAAGTAGCTCGCAAGAAAATAAGGGGCGATTCCCGCGTTGTGCTGACCTCCGCAGACAGGACGCTTGCGCGCTTGGGGGCGCTCAAAGCAAGGAAGCGATGTGGTCGCGCACGATGGTTGTGCCGTCCTCGCGTTCAACCACCAGCCCCTGCTGCTCGAAATCTTTCATGACGCGGCTGACCATCTCACGCGAAGCACCCACCATCTTCGCCAGGTCCTGGCGCGAAAGCTTGGTGCGGATGATGCGCTCGGCACCCTCTTCCTCGCCCATTTCCATCAACGCACGCGCCACGCGTCCGTAGACATCCATCAGCGCCAGCGACTCGATCTTGCTGTCGGCGCGGCGCAGGCGGTGCACCAGGCCACGCATGATGGAAAACGACATGCTGGTGTTTTCCGGCAGGCTTTGCAGAAAGGCTACACGGCCCAGCACGAGGACGTCGGTCTGCACCTCGGCGCTGACCGTGGCGGAATGCGGCTCGCCATCGATCAGGCTCATTTCGCCGACGTGGTCGCCGGGGTGCAACACCGCAAGAATCACTTCCCGCCCTTTGGAATCGACGCTCAACACCCGCGCGCGTCCGGCGAGGATGATGAACAGCGCATTCGAACGCCCGCCCTGCTCAACCAGACATTCGCCACGCTTGTAACGTTTCTTGACGATGGACTGCGACAGCGTCCATGCCTGCGCCTCCGTCAGTACCGAAAACATGGGTACACGACGCACCAGATCGATATTCGAAATCGCAGCCATCTTCACTCCTGGAGATGATCGGATGCTAACCCAGACACTTGCCGGGCCGAGCCGGTCAGGGCCCCTGCGCCGAGGCTTTCGCCACACGGACAAGAACTCGGGCCATGTCTCAACAACAAGCGGCCGTCAGACAGAAAACCCGGGTGAACCCTAAAATCCCTTGCTGTTCTGGTGCCGCAGTAGGCATACCCACGCGAGCATGGCACTCCCCACTTTTTACAAGCCCATCATGAGCAATCAGCACGCCAAAGTCCTCATTCTCGGTTCCGGCCCAGCCGGTTATTCAGCCGCGGTCTATGCAGCGCGTGCCAACCTCAAACCCATGCTCATCACGGGCTTAGCCCAGGGCGGGCAGTTGATGACCACGACGGAGGTGGACAACTGGCCGGCGGATGTGGACGGCGTGCAGGGCCCGGAACTGATGGCGCGCTTCGAAGCCCATGCCAAGCGTTTCGACACCGAGATCGTCTTCGACCATATC
>DAIAZB010000170.1 GCA_027443745.1 Thiomonas sp.
GCACCAAGGCACTTGACCCTGTAGCAGGTACAGGCTGTTCAATGATGGCACCGTTCACCGAGATCCGCCATCATGAGCCAGCACGACCCCACCGGCACGGCGTTACGCCTGCCTGCCCAAGCGCACGAACATGGCCCAGCCTGTGGCCACGAACAAGCGCATGATCGAGGCCACGACCACGGCCCTGATACGCACGCCCACACCCATGCGACGGCCGATGCCTGCTGCGCCCCGGCGACACGGGTCGACGGTCTGACGGGGGTCTGCACAACCAATCCGGCACCCGAAGGGACCGGCCGGGTGCGCTACCGCATCGACAAGATGGACTGCCCCACCGAGGAGCGGCTGATCCGCAACAAGCTGGAGGCCATGCCCGGGGTGGTCCAACTCGATTTCAACCTCCTGCAGCGGGAACTCACGGTGTATCACCGTCTGGAGCAGCCGCAGGAGATTGCCGCGGTGCTGAACAAGCTGGGCATGGCACCCAATTTGCTGGAAGCCAATGCGCCGGTGTCCGTGCTTCCCCCGGCCCTGAGCCCACGGCAAAAAGATCTGCTCGCCGTGGCTGGCGTCGCCGCCGTCGCCGCCGAGGTCCTCGCCTGGTCGAGCGGGCAAGAAGCCTCGTGGATGGTGATGGAGCTTGCCGCCGTGTCCATCCTCAGCGCCGGCCTGCCGACCCTCAAAAAGGGCTGGATCGCGCTCAGAAACCTGACCCTCAACATCCACTTCCTGATGTCCATCGCCGTGGCCGGGGCCGTGGCGCTGGGCAAGTGGCCGGAGGCGGCGATGGTGGTGTTCCTGTTCGCCGTGGCCGAGGCGATCGAGGCGCTGTCGCTGGAGCGTGCCAGGAACGCGATCAAGGCGCTCACGGCCATCGCGCCGGAGACCGCCGAGGTCAAGGCCGGCGAAGCCTGGCAGACCAAGCCGGTGGCCGAGGTGGCCGTCGGCAGCCGCATCCGGGTGCGCACCGGCGCGCGGGTGCCGCTGGACGCACGCGTCGACTCCGGCCGGGCGGCGCTGAACCAGGCGCCGATCACCGGCGAAAGCCTGCCCGTGGACAAGCAGGCGGGCGACCCGCTGTATGCCGGCAGCATCGTGGCCGATGGCGTGGTGGAGGCCACCGTGACGGCCTCGGCGAGCGACAGCACCTTGGCCCGCATCGCCCTGGCCATTCAGAGCGCGCAGTCGCAACGCGCGCCGACCCAGCGTTTCGTCGATCAATTCGCACGGTACTACACCCCTGCGGTGGTCGTCTTCGCCATCGCCGTGGCCATCGTCGGCCCGCTGTTGAGCGGCGGAGGCTGGAGTTCCTGGCTGTACGAGGCCCTGGTCATGCTGGTCATCGCCTGTCCCTGCGCCTTGGTGGTCTCCACGCCGGTCACCGTGGTCAGCGGTCTTGCGGCGGCGGCCAGGCATGGCATCCTGGTCAAGGGCGGGGTCCATCTCGAAGGAGGCCGTCTGCTCAAAACCGTGGCGCTCGACAAGACCGGCACGCTCACCCGTGGCAAGCCCGCACTGACCGACGCCATCCCGCTTGGCGACATGCCCATCGCGCAGGCCTTGCGAATCGCCGCCAGCCTCGACGATGCCAGCACGCATCCGGTCGCCCAGGCGCTGGTTGCCGGCTGGCGCGCGCAGCAGCCGGGTGCCACGGTCATGCCCGTCGAGGATTTCGGTGTGCTCCAGGGGCGCGGCGTCAAGGGCCGCCTGGCCGGCCAGGTATGGCATCTGGGCAATCATCGCCTGACCGAAGACATCGGGGTCTGTTCGGCGGCGCTGGAGGCGCGGCTTGCCGTGCTGGAGCGTGCCGGCAAGACCGCCATCGTGCTGTGCGACGCGGCCGGCCCGGTGGCCGTGTTTGGCGTCGCCGACACCCTGAGGCCACAGAGCGCGCAGGCGGTTGCGGCCCTCAAGGGGCTGGGTGTCGAGCCAGTCATGTTGACGGGCGACAACCCGGCCACGGCACGGGCCATTGCCGCCCAGCTCGGCATCAAGGATGCGCGCGGCGATCTGCTGCCGCAGGACAAGCAGGCCGCCGTTGCCGAACTGCATGCCCGCTACGGTTCCGTCGGCATGGTCGGCGACGGCGTGAACGATGCGCCGGCGCTGGCGCGCGCGAACATCGGCTTCGCCATGGGGGCGGCCGGCACCGCCACCGCGCTGGAAACCGCCGATGTCGCCATCATGGACGACGACCCGCGCAAGATCGCCGACTTCATCCACTTGAGCCGGCGCACCGCCACGATCCTCAAGCAGAACATCGCCCTGGCGCTGGGCATCAAGGCGGTGTTCTTCACCCTGGCTTTGGGCGGCGTGGCGACCCTGTGGATGGCGGTGTTCGCCGACATGGGGGCCGGCCTGCTGGTGGTGTTCAACGGCATGCGGCTGCTGCGCGAAACCTCGCTGCGCCAGGCGCCGTGAATCTGCTCACCTTGCCTTGCTCTGGCGCAGCGGTCTTGACCGGCGGATCCGCATGGAGAACACGTCTGTCGGGCTCAGTCGGGGTTGGCAGCCGGCATCACCGCTGCGCTGGCTGACGCCTCGAACAGCAGCCCGGCCTGCAGCTTGAGCAGCGCTGCCGACTGCGCGGCCTCGAAGCGCAATTGCAGCGCCTGCCGCACGGCGTCGAGTGCGCTGCGGCGGGCCAGCAGCCAGTCGGAGATGCCGGCTTCGCCCAGCTGGTAGGCGCGCAGCATGCGGGCACTGGCCTGGGCCTGCGCCTGCGCGGCCCGATCCATCGCCTGTGCGCCCGCAGCCTGCGATTGGGAGGTCGCCCAGAGCCGCTGGAATTCGGCCAGCGTCAGCGCCTGGGCGTCGCGCAAGCGCCATTGCGCGGCATCCACTTCAGCCAGTGCGGCGCGCTCTGTCGACACCCGCGCCGGGCCG
>DAIAZB010000171.1 GCA_027443745.1 Thiomonas sp.
GGGCGCCGTGTTCGTGCGCGAGGGCATTTATGACGCCGTGGTCAACGGCGCCGCCGAGGGGATGGTGGAGTTTTTCCACGGCTACACCTACTCCGGGCATCCGCTGGCGGTCGCCGCGGCGGCAGCCGCGCAAAAGCTGTACGCCAGCGAAGGCCTGCTCACCCGCGTGCAGCGCGAGGGGCTGGACATGTACTGGGAAAACGCCGTGCATGGTCTGCGTGACGCACCCCATGTCAAGGACATCCGCAACCTCGGTCTGGTGGCGGGCATCGAGTTGCACTCTCATGCGGATGGCGTGGGTAAGCGCGCCCTTCAAACTTTTCTCAAATGCTTCGAACTCGGCGTACTGGTTCGCTACACCGGCGAAACCATCGCGTTGTCACCACCGCTCATCATCGAACGGGGGCAGATCGATCAACTCATCGACTCTTTGCGCCGTGCCCTGCGCACACTGGCCTGAAGGGACGTGGCGGTCAATGGAAACTGAAGCGACGCTGAAACACTCCGTGATGGGTGTTTCCGGGGTGTTTTTTTGATGTTCAGCGCCTAAGATCGAAGCATCAGCGAAGCTGGAAGCCTGCTGAACCGGCTCCGCACCCTTTCAGTTTCTGTGAGGAGCCTGCCATGCGACGCCTTTATTTCCTGGTTCCCGATGCCGCCACGGCCAGCACCATCGTCGATGAGTTGCTGGTGGCGCGTCTTGCCGAGAAGCACATGCATATCATCGCCCGTGACGGCACTGCCCTTGGCAACCTGCCTGAAGCCGGCCTGGCCCAGAAAACCGACCTCATTCCCGCCATCGAGCGTGGCCTCGGATACGGGGGCGCCACGGGAACCATCGCCGGGTTGATCGCCATTTCGATACCCGGGGTGGCAGTGATTTCGGCCGGTGTCCTGGTGGTGGCGCTGGCCGTGGCTGGCACCGTGGTCGGCGCCTGGGTGAGCAGCATGATCGGCATCAGCATCGAAAGCCCGCGCTTGAAACAGTATGAACAAGCCATCCAGGCTGGCCAAATCCTGATGATGCTTGACGTGCCGGTGGCGCGCGTGGACGAGATTCATGCCCTGATCCGTCTGCACCACCCCGATGCCACCCCAGAGGGCGTCGAACCAGCCATACCGGCATTTCCCTGAGCGTTCATCGGGAGCGCCCGTTCACACCCTGTTGAGCGCGCCAGCCGACATCAGGACTGGCGCTGACGAGCACCGAGGAGGATCTACACTCGTCTGCCCTCTTGCCTTGACGACCTGAACATGTCCCGGACATCGACCGCTGAATCTGACACACCCCTCTCGGACACGGAACTCGACCGCCTGGAGCAACTGCTCGACAGCGACGACCTGCCCGAAACGGCCATGGATATTTCCATGCTGGACGGGTTTTTCACCGCCTTGCATTCGGGCCCCAACCTGCTGCCCCCGACCCAGGCGCTGCCGTGGATCTGGGACAGCGAGGAGGGCAAGGCCCAGCCCCGATTCGAAAACCAGAAGCAGGCCGAGGAGCTGCTGGGCCTGTTGATGCGCTACTGGAACATGCTGGCCACCACCCTGAGCGAGCATCCGGACGATTACGCCCCGCTCATCTATCTGAACGGAGAAGGCGACGAACAGGAAAGCATCATCGAGGAATGGTGCAGCGGCTACGTGCTGGGTCTGGCGCAAGACCCGCAAGGCTGGGGGCCGATGCTGCAGGAGCCGTCCGACGAACTCAGCCTCATCATGCTCTACGGCACCGAGGAAGGCTGGGCGCAGCTCGGTGATCAACAACTCGACGACGACGACCATCGTGCCGCCGCCGACGCACTGGCTGACTGCGCCATCGCGATCTACGACTACTGGCGTCAGGCCAAAGCACCCCCCATCCGCAATGCCGCCAAGATCGGACGCAACGATCCTTGCCCCTGCGGCTCTGGCAAGAAGTACAAGCTGTGCCACGGTGCGCCGGCCGCCAACGAACCCTGAGTCACCAAGGTGTGCGCCGCGACGGCGCCACCAAGCCTTGCAAGGGCCGCGAGACGTCGTGCGCTTCAGACGGCCGCTTCACCGGTGCGCAGCGGTAGTCGCTTTTCCCAGAATGTGGCAGGGCCCTGGGCCGGATTGAGGGCATAGGGCTTGAAGCCGAATTTGCGATAGCTGGCGATGGCCGGCAGGTTGTGTTCCAGCACTTCCAGTGTGAGTTTGCCGCACCCGCGCGCCATGGCCTGTGCTTCCAAGGACTCCAGCATGCACGCTGCCAAGCCGTACCCGCGCCGAGCTGGCGCCACATACACATCATGCACGTTGAGCAGTGGGCGTGCCATGAAGGTGGAGAAGCCCTCGAAGGCGTTCACCAGACCTACCGCCTGCCCTGGCACCAGGGCGATCACGCCAACGTAGTCGTGGCGCTCGCGCAGCGCCGGAATCAAGCGAGCCTCCGCCTCGGGCTCCAGCCCCTTGCCCCCCGTCGCCGCCAGGGCGTAGGCCCGGATCATCGCCAGCACACCTGCTGCGTGGCTGGGGTTGGACCAATCGACAGCGCAGATTTCGATCATCGTGGATTTGTGGGGGTTGCCCATCCCAAGGCTTTAGAGCCACCGCAAGGGGGCGATGCCCAGGGGTGTTGCGCGGCTCAAAATCGCTCCACCCAGGGCCGCAGTTCGAGCTCCGATGACCAGGCGCTGCGATCTTGTCGCAGCAGTTGCAGGTAGCTGCGCGCAATGGCATCGGGGTCGAGCATGGAGTCGGGCGCTCCGCCGGGCTCCTCCCGTCCCGGATTACGGATGACGCCATCGACCACGATATGCGCGACATGAATGCCCTGGGGCGCGAGCTCGCGCGCCAGGCTTTGCGCCAGGCCGCGCAGCGCGAACTTGCCCATGGCAAAGGCCGCGGAGTGGGCATAGCCCTTGACGCTGGCCGAGGCGCCGGTGAACAGTAGTGCGCCTTGCCCGCGCGGCAACATGCGCCGCGCGGCTTGCTGCGCAACGAGGAAACCACCGTAGGCGGTGACGGCCAGCGCCTGCGCCACCGATTGGGCATCGACCTCGGTGATCGGTCCGCGGACTCTGGCGGCAGGGTTGTAGATGACGACATCCGGCGGGGCGCGGAGGGCTTGGTCCAACTGCGCGAACAGGGCATCGACCTGGATTGGGTCGCTTGCATCGCAGGCCAGCGCCATCGCGTCCAATGCCTGTGTCAAAGGCGCGAGTTTGCCGGGGTTGCGTGCCGCCATGGCAATGCGATAACCGCCCTCTCGGCTGAGTACGCGGGCGAGCGAGGCACTGAGGCCGTCGCCGGCCCCCACGATCAGGGCACTTGGCTTCATCGGCATGGTCAAGGCGACTGGGTGCGCGTCTGGTTCGAGAAACGCGTTGACTTTAGCCGATGCATCGACAGGCCGCACAGAGACGTGAAAAGATGCCTGGCACGGCAAGGTTCAGCACATGCTGCCTGCAGCCCACGGCGTACCGCTCGACAATCGAGGACGACGTTCATTCAACTCGGAGTTCAGCATGTCTGCACCATCCGCTTCTTTCAATCTGGCCCCGGCCGGCGTTGCCGGCCGCGTTGCCCTCGTCACTGGTGCCTCGTCCGGCATCGGCGAAGCCACCGCCCTGCTGCTGGCACAGGCCGGGGCACGCATCGCCATCTGCGCCCGCCGCGCCGACAGGCTCGAGGCGCTTGCCGCCAAGCTGCGTGCACTGGCCGCCGATGTGCTGGTGCTGCCCGCCGATCTCGCGGACCTGCAGGCCGCGCAACAGATGGTGCGTAACGCCGAGGCCCACTTCGGCCGGCTCGACCTGCTGGTGAACAACGCCGGAGTGATGTACCTGGAGCCCATCGACACAGCCGATCTGGCACGCTGGCAGCACATGACGCAGCTCAACGTGCTGAGCCTCATCGCAACCTGCCAGGCAGCCCTGCCCGGCATGCGTGCGCGCAGGGACGGACACATCATCAACATCGCATCCACCGCAGGGCGCCAGGCCAACCCGAACGCAGGTGGCTATTCGGCGACGAAATGGGGTGTGGTGGGCTTCAGCGAGTCGCTCCGGCGCGAAGCCTACAAAGACAATATCCGCGTGACGGTGATCGAGCCCGGCGTGGTGGAAACCGAGTTGCGCGAGCACATCGCCCACGGCCCAACGCAAGCCGCCCTCAACGCCTGGGCAGATGGCATGCGCCAGTTGCAAAGCGCCGACATCGCCCGCACCATCGTGTTCTGCGCCGGTCAACCGGCGCATGTGAACATCAACGAAATCCTGATGCGCCCGACCGACCAGGAGCGCTGAACGCTCGCCCCAACCCAGGAAACCAGCCATGATTCTCGAACTTGCCGACATCCGCATCCAGCCTGGCCGCCAGGCCGAATTCGACATCGCCATCGTGCGCGGCGTCGAAACCGTCATTGCCCATGCCAAGGGCTTTTGCGGCTACAAGATCAACAAGGGTGTGGAGAGCCCCGAGCGCTATCTGCTGATGATTTTCTGGGACACGCTGGAGGACCACACAGTAGGCTTTCGCCAATCGAAAGCCTTCACCGCATGGCGCGACATCGTCGGTCCGTTCTTCGCCGCAGCGCCGCAAGTCGAGCACTACACCCTGCTCACCAAGTCGACTGAAACCGCGAATGACTGATCGCCATGCCGTTGCTTCGCCAAGCGGGCGGGCATCGGGCCCAGCAGTTCATGGCCCTTCGCAGGAATGAACCTATCATTTGCTGCATGGCACAACATCACTCGATTTCTGCGGTTTCGCGTGCTCAAACTCCC
This sequence comes from Thiomonas sp., assembly GCA_027443745.1. The sequence continues at coordinate 4,752 of DAIAZB010000171.1, forward strand.
GGCGAGGAGATCGCCAACAGCCTGAGCCACGGCCTGGGTCTGGCGCTGGCCATCGCTGCGCTTCCGATCCTCGTCGTTCATTTTGCCGAGTTGGGAAGCGCGACAACACTTGTCGGCGGCATCATCTTCGGCAGCACTGCCATCCTGCTTTACCTCGTCTCCACGCTCTATCACGCCCTGCCTCAGAAGCGCATCAAAGGCGTATTGCAGGTCGTCGATCATGTGGCCATTTACCTGTTCATTGCCGGTACTTACACCCCCTTCACCCTGGGTGTGCTGCACGGCGTCTGGGGCTGGACCCTGTTCGGCCTGATCTGGGCCCTGGCCCTGGCAGGTCTGTTTTTCAAAGCCTTGGGTGGCACGCGTTTCCCCCGCCTATCCACCTTCCTTTACCTCGCCATGGGCTGGGTGGTGCTGATCGCCATACGCCCGCTCTGGGTCGATATGCCGGCGCCGGGCCTGGCGCTACTGCTGGCAGGCGGGGTGTCCTACACACTCGGCGTGGTGTTTTTCCTGCTCGACGAGAAAGTTCCCTACACGCATTTCATCTGGCATCTGTTCGTGCTCGCCGGCACCGTGTTCCATTTCTTCGCGGTGCTGCTGTACGCGGCCTGATGGGCGATCAGGCCTGTAGGCGGCATCGCCACCGGTCACGCACCCTGGCAA
>DAIAZB010000172.1 GCA_027443745.1 Thiomonas sp.
CATACGGACGAGTGACCAGTTCATCGGATGGCGTGTACAGGCCTTGGCAGCCAGGTGCAGCAGGAGGGTATTGGGCGGGCAAACAGGGCGAGCATGCACTATTCTCGCTGCAAGCCTCGGATCTGAAATCCCGCTCCTGCCTCGCATTCGTCCACACCATCAGCCGTTCACTCCATCAGCCATGCCGCTCTACCAACTTGAAAACATACGCCCGCAGGTGGCTGCCGACGTCTTTGTTGCCGACACCGCCCGGGTCATCGGCCGTGTCGAGCTGGGTTCCGGCGTCAGCGTCTGGTATGGCGCCGTCCTGCGCGGAGACAACGAGCCCATCATCGTGGGCGACAACAGCAATGTGCAGGAGAGCGCCGTGCTGCACACCGACCCTGGTTTCCCGCTCACCGTGGGCGCGGGCGTGACCATCGGTCATCAAGCCACGCTGCATGGCTGTACCGTTGGCGCGGGAAGCCTCATCGGCATCCAGGCCGTGGTCCTCAACGGCGCCCGTATCGGCCGTAACTGCCTGGTGGGTGCCGGGGCCCTGGTCACCGAGGGCAAAGAGTTTGCCGATGGAATGCTCATCCTCGGCTCACCGGCGCGGGCCGTGCGCGAGTTGACGCCCGAGCAGATCGAGCAGATGCGGCGCAATGCCCACACCTATGTGGACAGAGGTCAACTCTACCGTTCCAGCCTCAGGGACGTGTCCACATGAGCAATCCGCACGGCCGTCCGAAGGAGCGAGGATGAGCGATTCGTTGTTCAAATTCATGCTCGGCGCGGGTCATGTGCGCGGCGTGGTGGTGAGGTTGCAGTCGACTTGGCAGGAGATGCGCCGACGGCGTCAGCACGATGCGCTGGTGCAGAATCTTCTCGGAGAAATGACTGCGGCTTCTGCCCTGTTGGCCGGCAGCTTGAAGTTCGATGGCACCCTGATCTTGCAGATTCAAGGCGATGGCCCGCTACAACTGGCCGTGGCCGAGTGCCAGCCCGATTTCGGTCTGCGCGCAACCGTCAAAACCGCGGCGCTCTCGGCGCAGGTGGCAAGCTTGCCCGAACTGGCCAATGCCCATGGCCTGGGACGCTGCGTCATCACCCTGGATCCGCGCAACAAAATGCCCGGCCAGCAGCCTTATCAAGGGATCGTCTCGCTGGCCGATACCGATGGCGAGGCGCTGGGCAGCATGGCCACGGTGCTGCAGCAATACCTGGCCCAATCGGAGCAGATTCCGTCCTGGCTCATCCTGGCCAGCGACGATGAGGCGGCCTGCGGCCTGCTGCTGCAGCGCATGCCGATCTCGGGTGGCCAGCTGGGCACGGTGAGCAGCGAAGAGCAGGCCGACGAGGATTTTTCGCGGGCCGTGCATCTGGCATCGACGTTGTCGCGCGATGAGTTGCTACGGGGTCTGCCGGAGGAACTGCTGCACAAGCTGTTCTGGCAGGAAGAACCGCGTGTGTTCAACCCCCAGGCGCCGCATTTTCACTGCACCTGCTCCAAGTTGCGGGTGGCCGACATGCTGCGCATGCTGGGCCAGAGCGAGATCGAGTCCGTGCTCAAGGAGCAGGGCGAGGTTGACGTGACATGCGAGTTTTGCGGCGCTCAATATGCATTCGACCTGGTGGACGCGGCCCAGCTGTTTCGCCCCGAAGTCGACCAGCCCCCGGCGCCACCGCAGCGGCAATAGCCCCGGTTGCAGTGCACGGCATCAGTGCCGCAGCTTCGGCTTGTCGATGTCGGCGGTTGGCTGCGAGCCGGCGGGCGAGGTCGGAGGCAGTGGACTGGAGGCTGGAAGCACCTGCACGAAGATCTCATCGGGCTTGACCATGCCCATCTCGCGCCGGGCGCGATCCTGCACCGCCTGCATGCCATGCCGAAGATCATGGGCCTCATCCTCGAGGCGCTGGTTTTGTTGGCGCGCCTGGTCGTTGGCCTGGTGCTGGGCCTCCAGGTTGACACGCAGTTGCCGGACCTGGGGCCAACTTCGCTCACCAAACCACAGCGGCCATTGCAACAGCAGCAGTACACCCAGCAAGAGCATGGTGACCCAGCGCATGGCTTGCACGTCCGACGCCGCTGTGCTGGCTGCAGTTGTACTCAGCGCAGGTTGTAAAACGTGGCCCGGCCGGAAAAGCGTGCCACGTCACCGAGGTTTTCCTCGATGCGCAGCAACTGGTTGTACTTGGCGATGCGGTCCGAGCGTGACAGCGAGCCGGTCTTGATCTGCCCGGCGTTGGTGGCCACGGCGATGTCGGCAATCGTCGTGTCCTCGGTTTCGCCCGAACGGTGCGACACCACGGCGGTGTAGCCGGCGCGCTTGGCCATCTCGATGGCAGCAAAGGTCTCGCTCAGGGTGCCGATCTGGTTGACCTTGATCAGGATGGAATTGGCAATGCCTTGCTCGATGCCGCGCTTCAGGATTTCCGTGTTGGTGACGAAAATGTCGTCGCCGACCAACTGCACCTTCTTGCCCAGCGTGGTGGTCAACTGCTTCCAGCCATCCCAGTCTTGCTCGGCCAGGCCGTCCTCGATCGAGACGATAGGGTATTTGCCGATCCAGCTTTCATACAGGGCGACCATTTCGGCGCTTTCCAGCACCAAACCCTCGCCTTCGAGGTGGTATTTGCCGTCCTTGTAGAACTCGCTCGCCGCCGGGTCCAGCGCGATGGCCACCTGCTCGCCGGGTTTGAACCCCGCCTTTTCGATGGCCTCGACGATGAGTTGCAGTGCTGCCTCGTGGCTTGCCACGTTCGGCGCAAATCCGCCTTCATCGCCCACGGTGGTGGGCATGCCGCGGTGGTGGAGGATGCCCTTGAGCGCATGGAACACCTCGGCGCCGTAGCGCAGCGCTTCGCGGAAATTGGGTGCGCCCACCGGCATGATCATGAATTCCTGCATGTCCAGGGTGTTGTTGGCATGGGCGCCGCCGTTGATCACGTTCATCATCGGCACCGGCAGCTCGCAGGCCGAGAAGCCGCCGAGGTACTGGTAGAGCGGTACGCCGGCTTCTTCCGCTGCCGCCTTGGCCACGGCCATGCTCACCGCCAGCAGCGCGTTGGCGCCGAGGCGCGACTTGTTCGGGCTGCCGTCGAGCTCGATCAGGGTGCGGTCGAGAAAGGACTGCTCGGACGCGTCCAGGCCCATCACGGCCTCGGTGACTTCGGTGTTGATGTGTTCGACGGCGCGCAGCACGCCCTTGCCGCCATAGCGCTGCGCGTTGCCGTCGCGCAACTCGACCGCCTCACGTGTGCCGGTAGAGGCACCCGAGGGCACGGCGGCACGGCCCAGGAAACCGGTTTCCAGCACCACGTCGCATTCCACTGTGGGATTCCCGCGGCTGTCCAGAATTTCACGGGCGTTCAGGTCGACGATTGCACTCATGGGATCTCCAACGTTGTTCGGTTTTAAGGGTTGTCAAGGGTCTTGGTCACTGCGGCACGACGACCCGGCTCAGCGCAATTGATCTTCGAGATAGCCACGGCGCTTGACCACGGCGTCAAGCTCTTTCAGGCTCTCCAGCAGGGCACGCATGTGCTGGAGGGGCATGGCATTGGGCCCATCCGACAGCGCACGCTCCGGGTCGGGATGGGTTTCGGCAAACAGGCCGGAGATGCCCGCCGCCACCGCCGCTCGCGCCAGCACTGGCACGAACTCCCGTTGGCCGCCAGACTTGTCGCCCATGCCCCCGGGTTGCTGCACCGAATGCGTGGCGTCGAACACCACCGGGCAGCCGGTGTCGCGCATGGTGGCCAAGGCGCGCATGTCGGAGACGAGCGTGTTGTAGCCGAAGCTCACGCCGCGCTCACAAGCCATGATCTGTCGGTTGCCCACGGCACGCGCCTTGTCCACCACGTTCTTCATGTCCCAGGGGGCGAGGAACTGGCCCTTCTTGATGTTGACTGGCAAACCTTGCCGTGCCACGTTCTGGATGAAGTTGGTCTGGCGGCAGAGGAAGGCCGGGGTCTGCAGTACGTCGACCACGGCGGCCACTTCAGCCAGCGGCGTGTCTTCATGCACATCGGTCAGCACCGGCACGCCAATCTGCTGTTTCACCTTCGCCAGGATGCGCAGACCCTCCTCGATCCCCAGGCCGCGGAACGATGCGCTCGACGAGCGGTTGGCTTTGTCGAACGAGGATTTGAAGATGAAGGGGATGCCGAGGTCGGCACAGATGGTTTTGAGCGTGCCGGCCGTGTCGATGGCGAGTTGTTCACTCTCGATGACGCAGGGTCCGGCGATGAGGAAGAGGGGTTGCTCGGGGCCGACTTCAAATCCGCAGAGTTGCATGGTGCTTCAGGCGTGGGCCGCGGCGCTCGGCATGGGCGGATGAGGGGCGGCGGGCGTGTTGGATGAAGGGGAGGGATGGGTCGCGTGTGTCGTCCCCGGCTTGGCCTGGTGACGCGCCAGCGCTGCCTGGACAAAGGCGGTGAACAGGGGGTGGCCGTCGCGCGGAGTGGACTTGAATTCGGGGTGGAACTGCACGCCCATGAACCAGGGGTGCACGCTTTGCGGCAGCTCGACGATTTCGGTCAGGTGTTCGCGTGTGGTGGTGGCGGAAATCACCAAGCCTGCCTGCTGCAGGGCGTCGAGGTAACGCACATTGGCTTCGTAGCGGTGGCGGTGACGCTCGTTCACCGTGTCGCCATAAATGACATGGGCGAGCGTGCCGGCTTGTACCCGCGACTCTTGCGCCCCCAGGCGCATGGTGCCGCCGAGGTCGGACTGCTCGCTGCGCTGGTGCACCGCGCCGTCCTTGCCCTGCCACTCGGTGATGAGGGCGATGACGGGGTGTGGCGTGTCGGGATTGAACTCGGTGCTGTTGGCGTGGTTCAAACCGGCCTTGTGGCGGGCGTATTCGATGGTGGCCACCTGCATGCCCAGGCAAATGCCGAGATACGGGATGCGGTGTTCGCGGGCGTATTGCGCCGCCAGGATCTTGCCCTCCACGCCGCGCTTGCCAAATCCGCCCGGCACCAGGATGGCGTCGAAGCTGTCGAGCTGCTCGATATTGCCCGCCTCCAGGGTTTCCGAGTCGAGGTAGGTGATGGCTACCTTGGCCGCGTTCTTGATGCCGGCATGGCGCAGCGCCTCGTTGAGCGATTTGTAGGAGTCCGACAGATCGGTGTACTTGCCCACCATCGCAATGCGCAGGCTGTGGCGCGGGCTGGACTCGGCAGCCACCAGCGCATCCCAGGCGGACAGGTCGGCCGGTCCGCCCACGAGCTTGAGCTTGTCGCAGATCAGCGTGTCCAGACCCTGCTCATGAAGCATGCGCGGAATCTTGTAAATGCTGTCGGCGTCCCACACCGAAATGACCGCTTCCTGCGGCAGGTTGGCGAACAGCGAAATCTTCTCGCGCTCATCGTCCGGAATCGGCCGGTCGGCGCGACACAACAGAGCGTCGGCGGTGATGCCGATTTCGCGCAGCTTCTGCACGCTGTGCTGGGTGGGCTTGGTCTTGAGTTCGCCGGCGGCCGGAATGAAGGGCACCAGGGTGAGATGCACGAAGGCGCTGTGGTGGCGCGGCATGCGCAGACTCATCTGCCGCACCGCTTCCAGGAAGGGCAGCGATTCGATGTCACCCACCGTGCCGCCGATTTCGACAATGGCCACTTCCGCCTCGTCGTCGGTGCCCACTCCCGCGCCGCGGCGGATGTAGTCCTGGATCTCGTTGGTGATGTGCGGAATCACCTGTACGGTCTTGCCCAGATATTCGCCGCGCCGCTCCTTGCGGATGACGCTGTCGTAGATCTGCCCGGTGGTGAAGTTGTTGGTCCGGCGCATGGAGCGGCGGATGTAGCGCTCGTAATGTCCGAGGTCCAGATCGGTCTCGGCGCCGTCGTCGGTGACGAACACCTCGCCGTGCTGAAACGGCGACATGGTGCCGGGGTCGACGTTGATGTAGGGGTCGAGCTTGATGAGGGTGACGTTGATGCCGCGCGACTCGAGAATCGCGGCCAGTGAGGCGGCTGCGATGCCCTTGCCGAGGCTGGACACCACACCACCGGTGACGAAAACGTATTGGGTCATGTCGCCGTAATGGGCCGGTAAACGCGCATTATAGAAAGGCGTTTGCGGGCCTTGTCGCGTGGCGGCGCCGGCTTGCGCCCTGCCGCGACTTGGGCCTCGAGAAACGCGCCGGGCCGTCTCTCAAGTGTTGCTTGTCCTCGCGGATGGCCAGGCACGTAGCTGCGGGTTGGCGATGCTCAGGACGCCCGGAGTTGCAGCACCAGCGCGGCGATGGCCTCGGCCGTGGCTTGCGGTTGCTCGAAGGGAAACAAGTGGCTGCCGCCTTCGATCCAGCGCAGATGCGCGCCGACCAGTTGGCGCGTCGCGGCCATGCCGGCCATGCGCAATTCTTGCGAAGCGGTGCCGCCGACGAACCCCACAGGTACCCCGGGCGGGTGGCGCGACAGACGGCCCAGGCGATGCGGCAGCGTGGCATAGATGCGTGCCTCGATGTCGCGCTCGAAGGCCAGCACACGCTGATTCCCGAGTCGCCGGGTGCCGGCTTGCGCATAGTCGGCCAGCATCTCCGGATCCCAGCGGGCGAAGCCGGGCTTGCCGGCGAAGTGAGCGATCACGGTTTGCACGTCTGGCCATTCCTGCCGCCGACGCAGCGCGGGGGCGACGGGGCCGAAACGCCGGATCAGGCCACTGCGCTTGCCGAACCACAGCGCACCTGCACGCCAACCGGCGATGACCGGCGAGTCCAGCAGCACGACGCAGCGCGCCAGTTCAGGGTGAGCGCGGGCCAGCATCAGGCTGAGAAAGCCGCCGAGCGAATGCCCGACCAGCACTGCCCGGCGGCCTTGCGCGCGCGCCTGCACGAACCCGAGCAATTCGCGCTGCAGTTGCGGCCAGCCATCGCTGACAGGATGCGTCGGGTCATGGCCGAGCCGGGATGGCGCCTGAACCTCGAAGTGCGCGCCCAGCATGGCGAAGAGCTTGCGGTAACTGCCCGCAGGAAAGCCGTTGGCGTGAGAGAAGATCAGCAGAGGGCGGGCGTCTGGGCCGGGGTCGGAGCTTGCGGGTAGGGGAGGCATCGGTCGGGGCGATGCGCGGTGAACGCGCGCGGGTTGGGGCAGCCGGTTTCAGTCGGCCGGGCTTTCGCGTGCCACGGCTTGCAGCGTGTAAATCAGGTCAAGCGCATCG
>DAIAZB010000173.1 GCA_027443745.1 Thiomonas sp.
CGCGCCGCCATGCTCGGCAATGCGTCCGATCGACTCAACACGATGTTGCACATTCCCGGCTGGGAAGTCGGCAGCCCCAAGCCGTATGCCGAATTCATGCAGTGGCTCAACGCGAAGAATGGCTCGGCAAACGGCAAGTAGGGCGCCAGCACGACGCGGTCCCATGCGGCTTGCAGGCGTTCGTGTCACCCGGTTCGCTGCAAAACCGGCCAGCTGATTTCCACCAGCGTCCCGACGCCGGGCGTTGACATCGTCGTCGTGGCTCGGTCCTGGGCAAGGACGGTGCGTGAACGCCAATGCACCTCGCCACCCAAGGCCTGTGCGCGTGCGCGCATGTTGCGCAGGCCCTGGCCCTGACTGACCTGGGTCGGGTCGAAGCCTGCGCCATCATCGCCAATGCACAAATGCAGATGGCCGTGCTCGCAGCTCAGGCTGATGCTGACGCGGCTGGCCACGGCGTGGCGCATGCTGTTGCTCACGGCCTCGTGCACCAGGGCATGAACCTGGTACTGATGGCGCGCATCGAGGTCCAAGCGGTGCACTGTGGATGCATCGAGCTGCCAATCGAACTGCAGCCCCGCGCGCTCCAGGCGCTGGCCGGTGTCGTAACGCAGATCGGCGAAAAAATCGTCCGCTGTTCGCCCGGTTTGGTCGAGGCCGCGCGCGATGAGTCGCATGTGGGCCATGGCGTCTTCCAGCAAGGCACGCTGGCGTTGGTCACCAGCACCGTGCAGAGCCGTGAGGAGCTTGGCCCCGAGCTCATCGTGCAAATCGCGGGCGATGCGGCTGCGCTCCTGCTCGACACCGCGCACATAGGCGTCACGCTCACCGGCGGCCCTGTCGAGCAAATCACAGAGTGATTGGGTGAATGCCGCATCCTGGGGCGAAAACAGCTTGAGCCCGGCACTGCGCCCCACCAGCAAGCGCGCACCCAGCCCCCCCGTGGCGGGAACCAGCATTTCCAGTCCTTCGCGACGCAGGACCACGACCGAGCCGCTTCCCGGTTGCTGCGGCAGCAATTGCAACGGAGCGTACAGACGATGCAGCAAATTCAACCAGCGCTGCTCGCGTGCCAGGGCGCCCGCTGTGAAAGCCACTTCGACGACCTTGGGCAAGGCCAGCTCCATGGGCAGCGACGGGCGCTGCACCATGCGAGCCCACAACCATTGACGCATGGGAAAGTACAGCGCGCCGCAAACCAGGAGTGTGAGCGCCAACGACGCTCCGGGATTGAACCCCAAGCCCCATGCAAGCACGAGGTCCAGGACCACGATACCGGCTGCCCCCATGGTCCACAGGAGCAGACGAAAAGCCCAACGGTCGAGGTCGAACAGGCGGTAGCGCCCCACGCCGAACGCCAACCCGCCGAACAGCACGAGGAAAAAGCCGAAGGCGTAGCCCTGTGGTATCGGGGAGGGCAGACCCAGGATGTTGGAGCCCACGGTGCTGATGGCAAAAAGCGTGCAGCCGAGCCAGGCGGATAGGTTGAACCAGCGCATCGCGGCACGATCAGCCGGGTTCGAGCGCGAGCGGTGCCACTGCACCACCGCTGCCGCGATGGCCAGCATCATCTCCAGGAGGATGGACGCGCGCCCGCCCCAGTTCTGGTCAGGCATGACCTGCCAGGTGTCGAGTACCCACCAGGACAGAAACACCAGAGGCAAGAGCAGCAGGTTGGACGGAGGCACCATGGGGTGCGGATACATCATGAACACGCCGACCATGCTCATGCCGAAGCCGACGGCCCCCAGGTGGTTGATGGCCGACAGACCGCGAAACAAACCGCCCGGAAGCGCCAGCTCGCGTGCGCTGTACACAGCGGCAGCCGTCGTGGTCAAGAGCAGCAGCAAGCCGGCAGCAGCAAGCAGGCGCGCAGCCCAATCCTGCGGGCGCAGGACCCAGACCCAAACGCTGAGCAGCCAGGCCAGAGCGCCGACAGCCAACTGGAACCAGAACATCGGCGGCAAGCTGTGTGGTGGGCGCCACGGCGCAGGCGTGAGCCGCGTGAGGCGCGGCCCGCCGCCAGCGTCAAGCCAATGCAGCAGCACCGGGCCGCGAAGCATGGCGGCGATGCGCTCTTGCCGTGCAAACAGCCGACGCATCTCGGCGTAGCTGTCGAGCACATCGGGCTCTTCGAGCAGGTCATCGCCCTGCAGCGCCATGACGGGGCCCAAACGACCATCAGCATCCAGCGGGGCGATACCGACGATGCGCGCATGCGCCGGCATCGATGCCGCGGGACCTGCGCGCGTTGCGCCCTGCACCTCGATGTGGCCCGCGTCAGCATCGAGGCCTGGCGGGGCCACGACCCGCAACTGCAGGCCCAGCCAGGGTTGCCACGTGGCCACGCCGACGGCAGCGGCCAGCAGCGCGAACGCCAGCAGCAGCGCACTGGCCATCACGCGCGCAGGTGCCATGATCGACGGCATGCCTTCCCCCTTCGATCGGGACCCAACCGCAGCCTG
>DAIAZB010000174.1 GCA_027443745.1 Thiomonas sp.
CGATTGAACAGCGAACCCGCCAGCATGGCACCCTTGACGCGTTTCAAGGCCGGGTCGGATTCGGCTTCGTAGGCCTGGCGCGCTTCCTTCAGCCGGGCACCGGGAATGTTGATGCCGTGTTCCACATGGTTGAACAGCCGCCGGGTGAGCGCCGTGATCAGCTGGCGCTTGGCATTGAGGGTGTCGGCTGGGGGCGCGTAATACTTGATCCAATAGCCGTCGTAGAAGACGCGTTCCACGCCATCGATGTTGCGTCGGGTTCCGGCTACGGGCTCTTCATTCATGATTCGGGTTCACCAAATAGCGCATTCTAAACCTCTTCAGGGGGCTGTGGGGCTCGTCCGCCGGTGAGGCGTGGCAGGCCCGCCAGGTCGGTGCGGGTGCTGACGTCATCAAAGCCCGCTGCTGCCAGCAGCGCCGCGCAGGCCGGGCCCTGGTCATAGCCGTGTTCCAGCAGCAAAAAACCGTTGGCAGCGAGGTGGTGGGGCGCCTGCGCGATGATGTGCGTCAGATCGTCCAGACCCGCGGGCCCCGCGGCCAGCGCCTCCCGGGGCTCGAAGCGCAGGTCGCCGCGTGCGAGGTGGGCGTCGCCCTCTGCCACATAGGGTGGATTGGCGAGGATGAGGTCAAAACGCTGCGTGCCCAGCGCGTCAAACCAGTTGCTTTCCAGAAAGGTGATGGGCTGGCCACCCAGGCGGGGTTGCAGGCGTGCGGCATTGTCGCGCGCCACGGCAAGGGCCGCCGCCGAGGCATCCACGGCGGTGATGCACAGATCGGGGTGTTGCGCGTGCAGGGCCAGTGCGATGGCACCGCTGCCCGTGCCCAGATCCAGCACGGTGGGCGCGCGCCCAGGGTCCAGCAGTTGCAGCGCCCATTCCACCAGCCCTTCCGTTTCGGGACGGGGAATCAGTACCGCCGGGGTCACGCGCAGTTCCAGGCCAAAAAACTCGCGGCGCCCCAACAGGTAGGCGATGGGCTCGCCGCGCGCGCGTCGCTCGAGCCAGCGCAGAAAGGTGGCCGCTTCCCGGGGCTCCAGGAAATATTCGGGGTGGCTGGCCAGCCATGCATGGCTGCGCCCCAAGGCCGCTTCCAGCAGCACGCGCCGTTCCAGGCGCGTGGCGGGATCGCCCCGCAGGGCCTCGGCCACGATCACCGCAGCCCCGGGCTCATGCAGGCAGCTCGCCCAGCTGGGCCAGCAGTTCTGCCTGGTGTTCGGCCATCAGCACGTCGGTGAGCTCAAACAGGTCGCCGTCCATGATGGCCTCGATCTTGTAGAGGGTGAGGTTGATGCGGTGGTCGGTCACGCGCCCCTGCGGAAAGTTGTAGGTGCGAATGCGCTCGGAGCGGTCGCCGCTGCCGATGAGCGACTTGCGGGTGGCGGCTTCCTGGGCCTGCTGCTCGCGCATCTGCTTGTCGCGAATGCGCGCCACCAGCACCGACAGGGCCTGGGCCTTGTTCTTGTGCTGGCTGCGCCCGTCCTGGCATTCCACCACGATGCCGGTGGGCAGGTGGGTGATGCGCACGGCCGAGTCGGTCTTGTTGATGTGTTGCCCGCCGGCACCGCTGGCGCGGAAGGTGTCGATGCGGATTTCGGCGGGGTTGATGACCACGTCGCTGACATCGTCGGCCTCCGGCATCACGGCGACCGTACAGGCCGAGGTGTGGATGCGTCCCTGGGTTTCGGTTTCGGGCACGCGCTGCACGCGATGCCCGCCGGATTCAAACTTGAGGCGCGAGTAGGCGCCATGCCCTTCGATGCGAAAAATGATTTCCTTGTAGCCGCCCATTTCGCCATCGCTGTGGGACAGGATCTCGGTCTGCCAGCGATTGCGTTCGGCAAAGCGCGCGTACATCCTGAACAGGCTGCCGGCAAACAGCGCGGATTCGTCGCCGCCCGTGCCGGC
>DAIAZB010000175.1 GCA_027443745.1 Thiomonas sp.
CGCCAGTACCGGGTGCTGATGCAGTTCGGCGACCAGTTGGGTGATTTCGTGGATGTGCACGCCAACACCGAGGCCGGCCGCAGGCAGGCGATCGCCGGCTACATGCAGTGGATCGGTCGGCGCTGGTTCGTGCTACCCAACCCTACCTACGGCTCCTGGGAACCCGCGCTGTTCCATAACGACTGGAGTGCGCCGGCGGCCGAACGGCGCCAGGAGAAGATAGACGCCTTGCGCTATAACTGATTAAAAACATCAAGTTGGGAGAAGAAAGAAAAGTATTGCCTCAACTTATGGACCCCGCTACCATCTCCCCGCCTACCTGCTGCTGACCACGCGTTTTCTGCAGGCAAGGCCATTTCCCTTCCGGCCCAGCCGGATTGCCCCGCGAGGCTCGCTCCCGCGGGGCTTTCTTTTGGGAGAACCGGGTTTGCTCATCGTCCCCGTGGACGCGAGGACCCGTGAAGCCGTCCCGTTGAAACGAACACCAGGAAGGGCGTGCCCTGCCCGGCCTGCAGGTTCCTGCGGGCAAGCCTTGTCCGCGGCTTGCCGCGCCGCTTACCCTGACCGGCCACGCTACGTTCGCCGCCGCTTGCGAGACCTGTCCATGCGCTTCCGCTCCCTTCGCCATACCCTCCTGCTGCCCCTGTTCGCCACGCTGGCGCTGGCGGCCTGCCACGGCAACGAGGCCGCGCAAGCCGGCGGCGACACGCCACGGGCCGCGGTGCAGGGTTCGATCGACCTGCTCAAGGCCGGCAACTTCGACGGCCTGTGGAAGCACGCGCTGCCGCCGCAGGACTACGCCACGCTGCGTACCGACTGGAGCCGCGACAACGCGAAGCGGCCACCGGCCAGTGCCATGGACAAGACGCGCTTCGATGCCGCCGTGCAGAAGCTCACCGCCCCGGACGCAGCGGCCAAGCTGTACGCCGAAGTGCAGCCCAAGCTCGACCGGATGCAGCAGCAATACGCGGATCAACTGCCGGTACTGGTGGCTATGGGCGGCGCGTTACTCAAGGACCGCGTGGCACAAAATCCGGATCTGGATGCCGAACAGAAGACGCAGGCCACCCAACTGATCGACGTACTGACGCCATGGGCGCAGCAGGCACCGTGGTTCGATGACGCCAAGGCGAAGCAGGCCGTGGGCATGCTGGTGTCCACCGCGCGCCGGCTCGATCTCAAGAGCCCGGGACAACTGCACGCGATGGACTTCGACGCGGCGATGGCCAAGTACGCCATCGGCTATGCCGGCATCAAGCAGGCACTGGCGCTTTACGGGCTGTCGATCGACGACACGCTGGACTCGGTGAAGCTCAGCACCGTTTCCGACCGGAACGGCCATGCCGTGGTGAAGATCGACTACACCCTGCTCGGCAAGCCGCTCAGCACCGAAACCGACCTGGTGCAGCAGGATGGCCGCTGGTACAGCCAGTCGCTGATCGACAGCGTGCGCAAGGCCCACGAGCAGCTGCTGCAGCCGGCCGCGACGGGCAGCGTGGCCGCCCGCTGAGCGCCGCCGCCCGGCAGGAATGCGCCCTGCAGGCGACAAGGCGCACCACACGCCCAAGCATGGTATCGACGGCCAACCGGTAGAATAGGCGGATGCAGAACATCTCCCAGGCGGAATCTTCCCGCCGTCGCAATCCCTGGTGGTTCCGGCTGGCCGGACAGCTGTTGCAGCCCTGGCTGCGGCTTCGCCGCGACCCGGCGGAACCGGCCACCCTGCTCAAGGCCGGCGTGCCGGTGTGCTACGTGATC
>DAIAZB010000176.1 GCA_027443745.1 Thiomonas sp.
GCCCGGCCGCGCCCAGATGGCCGCTGTGCAGGGCTGCGGCCAGCGCGACCTCGTCGATGACGCCGCCGCGGGCGACGTTCACCAGCGTGGCGCCCGGCTGCATCAGCGCCAGTTCACGGGTGCCGATGAGGTGGTAAGCCGCCGGGCTGTAAGGCAGCGCGAGCAGCACATGCTGGCTTTGCCGCAGCAAGTCGTCGAGGCTGCGGTGGTCGGCGCGACAGGCCTGCTCGACCCCGGCGTCGAGTCGGCTGCGGTTGTGATAGAGCACACGCATGTCGAAGCCGCAGGCGGCGCGGCGGGCGATGGCCTGGCCGATGCGCCCCATGCCGACGACACCCAGCACGGCGCCATGCACGTCGGCGCCGGCGAACAGGTCGTAACGCCACTTGGTCCAGCGGCCTTCACGCAAGTGGCGTTCGGCCTCGCTCATCTGCCGGGCGGCGGCGAGCAACAGGGCGAAGCCGAAATCGGCGGTGGTCTCGGTCAGGACGTCGGGAGCGTGGGTGACGATGACGCCGCGCGCCGCGCAGGCGGCTAGGTCGATGTGATCGACCCCGACCGTCATGGTGCTGACGATCCTGAGTTGCGGGCAGGCATCGAGCAACGCGGCATCGATGCGCTCGCTGCCGGTGATGAACGCGCCCTGCTTGTCGCTCAGTCGGCGGCGCAGGGCTTCGGGCGTTTGGATGGTGTCGTCGGGCGTGAGCTCGACCTCGGCCACGGCTTCGAGCTGGGCGACGATGTCGGGAAACACGGCACGGGCGACGAGCACGCGTGGACGTTGGTGGTTGGCAGATGCTGTCATGGGAAAAAGACCAGGGTGATGATCAGAAAGCAGGGCAGCAGGATGGCGAAACTCCAGCCCATGTAGCCGAAAAACGAGGGCATGCGCACCCCACGATGCTCGGCGATGGCCTTGACCATGAAGTTGGGAGCATTGCCAATGTAGGTGACGGCACCCATGAACACCGCCCCGGCGGAAATTGCCGTGAGCGTGCTGATCTGCGCCATGAGATGCGCGGCATTGCCCCCCGCCAGGTTGAAAAACACCAGATAGGTGGGCGCGTTATCGAGGAAGGCCGATAGCGTACCCGCCATCCAGAAATAGGCGGCGGCAATGGGTTGGCCCTGTGCATCGGAGGTGAGGCGCACGAGCGAGGCCAGCGCGCCATTCGGCCCTGCGCGCAAGATGGCGATGACCGGGATGAGAGTGAGAAAGATGCCGAAGAACAGCTTGCCCACCTCGATCATCGGCCCCCAGTTGAAGTGGTTTTCCTCCCGTGCTTCAGCCGGCGTGGTGAGCAGGGACAAGCAGGCCACGGCGATCAGCGCCGCATCTCGCGTGAGGTTCTGCAACTCCAGGTGCTGGCCGAAGACGGTCAGGGCGATCTCCGGGTTCCAGATGCCGCTGTGCAGCACCGCCAGCACGATGGCCAGCAGCCAAAGCACATTCCAGGCGCCGATGATGCGGATGGGACTGTCGGGCGTGGGGTCCACGGGTTTGCGTTCGACCTCCCGGCTCCAATACCAGCGATCGAGCACGTAGAACATCGCCAGCAGGAGCGCGCAGAGCAAAGCCGTGGGTGCCAGCAGGTGGCGCAGGGTCCAGAAAAAATCGACGCCTTTGAGGAAACCGAGAAACAACGGCGGGTCACCCAGGGGCGTGAGCGCGCCGCCCGCATTGGCCACGAGAAAGATGAAAAACACCAGCACAT
>DAIAZB010000177.1 GCA_027443745.1 Thiomonas sp.
GGCTGCAGGCCAGGTCGAGGTTGTCTTCCAGCGGGCCGAAGTACACGGCCAGCAGCAGTTTGGGGGCGGCTCCTACCAGGGCGGCCGCGAGCCGCGCATAACCGGCGCTGAACGCGGCCTTCCATGCAGCAGGCAGGTCGAGTGCCAGGATGGGCTCGTCGAGCTGCACCCAGGCGGCGCCCGCAGCGCGCGCGGCACGCAGGAGGTGGGCGTAGGCGTCGATCAGGCCGGGCAACAGGGAGAGGGGATCGAAGCCGGCGTCGCGGCTCTTGCCCAGCTTGAGCCAGGTGAGCGGCCCGGGCAGCACCACCTTGGCCTGGTGGCCCTGGGCGCGCGCCAGCGCCAGTTCATGCGCCAGATCGGCGGCGTCGGCGCTGAAGCGGGTGTCGGCGCCGAGTTCCGGCACGAGGTAGTGGTAGTTGGTGTCGAACCATTTGGTCAGCTCCAGCGCCGGCTGGCTGGCGGTGCCGCGACCCAGCGCGACATGCTGTGCCCAGGCGACATGCCCAGCCATGCCATGTGCCGCAGCGGGCGCCTTGCCTCGTGCGGTGTCCGGCCCCAGGGCGCACGCCGAGGCCGGGGTGGCGACCGATGCGGCGGCAGCCTCAGCACCGAAGCCGAACCGCGCCGGCGCCGCGCCCAGGCGCAGGGTCATGGCGGCGATGTGGTCGTAGGGGGCGAAGTCGCCCGCGGTCACCATGTCCAGCCCGGCGGCGCGTTGGTCGCTCCACTGCTGCAGGCGCAGCGTCTGCCAGATGGCGGCGAGCTCGGCCTCACTGCTTTGGCCGCTCCAGAAGGCTTCGAGGGAGAATTTCCATTCCCGCTGCGGGCCGACGCGGGGATAGCCAAGGATATGCGTGCGAATCATGATTGAGCCTTGAATGGTGCAAAGGCACGCATGATGATCCGCCCGAAGCTATGATTCAAGCGAATTGTTTTCATGAAAGGCATGCGATTCAATCATGAGTCCGCTCGACCTGCGTCACCTCACCACGCTGCAAGCCCTGGCTGAAACCGGCAACCTCACCCGCGCCGCGCAGCGCGTTCACCTCACGCAATCGGCGCTGTCACGGCAGATTGCGGTGCTGGAGGAGCATTACGCCCAGCGCCTGTTCGAGCGCACCCAGCCCGCCGTGCGCTTCACCCCGGCCGGGCAGCGCCTGCTGGACCTGGCCGCCGACGTGCTGCCGCGCGTGCGCGATGCCGAACGCGCGCTGGCGCAACTGCGCGAGGGGCAGAGCGGCAGCCTGCGCATTGCGGTGGAATGCCACAGTTGCTTCGACTGGCTGATGCCGGCGATGGACGCGCTGCGCCCGCGCTGGCCGGACGTCGAAATGGACCTGCTCTCCGGCTTTCTCGCCGACCCCTTGCTGCCGGTGCAGGACGGCCGCGCCGACCTGGCCGTGCTGCACGAAGCCCCGCCGCCCTCGGCCGCGCTGGTCGTGCTGCCGCTGTTCAGCTTCGACTTCGTCGCGCTGCTGGCGCGTGACCACCCACGCGCCGCCCTGCCCGCGCTGCAGGCCGCCGACTTCGCTGCCGAGACCCTCATCACCTACCCAGTGCCGGACGACAAGCTGGACGTGATGCGCCAGTTGCTCATCCCCGCCGGGGTGCGGCCCGCCGCACGCCGCAGCGCCGAACTCACCGCCGCCATCGTGCAACTTGTCGCCAGCAGACGCGGCATCGCCGTGCTGCCGCGCTGGGCCGCCCTGCCCTACCTGGAGCGCGGCTATGTGGTGGGCCGCGCCGTGGGCACGCCGCCCTTGCGCGGCGAGCTGTTCGCCGCCATGCCGGCGGAACTGGCCCATCGTGCCTACCTGCGCGAATTCGTCGAACTGGTGCGGGAAAGCGAGCAGGCGCTGGGCTGAGGCAGCCCTCAGGGAAACGCCGGGCCGCCCCAAGTTTCCTTGTCCACCTCGCGGCTTGCAGGCCGCTCGGATTCGGCTCCGTCCAAGCTGCCACAGGGCAACCTGGAGCCGCGGGCTTCATCCCCCACGGGCGGCGGGTCGGCGAGCCGACCCTGGGGGCGCTCTCAAGGAAACGCCGGGCCGCCCCAAGTTTCCTTGACCCCCACGGGGGGCGGGTCGGCGGGCCGACCCTGGGGCACTCAGGAGACGACCAAGACGCCACGCAAACACGGGATGGCCCGGGGCGGGGAAGCCGGCCAGAATCACGCCGCATCATGCATTTCGTTGCATTGCGTTTCATGTCGATACAAGGAGAGCGTCGTGGCCACCGTCAACACCTTCATCGTCTGCACCCGCGGCATCGACGCTGCCGGGCAGTACACCGCCGAGCCCGGTGACACCACCTTCCTGCGCGTACCACCCTCACGCTCTGCCTATACCCCGGCCGACAAGCTGTCGCGCGAGCGCTGGAAAAAGGCCGTGATTGCCGCAGCCGATGGCACCGAAGACGACGTCACCGGCTCCACCGGCGACGTGCTGTTCTTCGTGCATGGCTACAACAACGACATTGCCTCGGTGCTGTGGCGCACACGCATGCTGCAGACCACGCTGGCGGCGCAGGGCTGGCGCGGCCTGGTGGTGGGATTCGACTGGCCGAGCGACAACTCCACCCTCAACTACCTGGAAGACCGGCACGACGCCTCGCAAGTGGCACAACGGCTGATCGACGATGTGCTGCAACTGCTGATCGACGCGCAGTTCCCCGCCGGCGCCGACACGCCGCAATGCACCATCAACGTCCATCTGCTGGGCCATTCCACTGGCGCCTACGTCATCATGGAAGCCTTCGCCAGCGCGGCGAAAAACGGCGAGTTCTTCAAGAAGCCCTGGCGCATCGCGCAGGTGGCCTTCATCGGCGGCGATGTCTCCAGCGCCTCGCTCGCCACCACGTCCGACTGGGCCACGCCCATGTTCGACCGCATCTTCCGCCTCACCAATTACGCCAACGGCTACGACAAGGTGCTCGGGGTGTCGAACATGAAGCGCCTGGGCACCTCGCCACGCGCCGGGCGGGTTGGCTTGCCTGCCAATGCTCCGGCCAAAACCGTGGACGTCGACTGCGCCGACTACTTCGCCGGCAAAGACCCGGCCCAGTCGCAGTTCACCGGCACCTTCTGCCATTCCTGGCATATCGGCGACGCCAACTTCGCCCTCGATCTGGCACTGACGCTGGAAGGCGAAATCGACCGGCTTGTCATTCCCACGCGCGACAACGTCGGCGGTCGGCTCAAGCTCGTCGGCGGCCGCAAGCGGCCGGCGGGCCAGCCCGGCTGGGACGATGACCACCCTTGAGTTGCCGCATGCAGCAAACGGCCGTGCGGTTCGAGCTTGCCGCTGATCCAGTCTGCAGCGAGTCCTTGGCTTGCTTCGCGGCAGCAAGCAGGCACGCAAAGCGCTGGGCCGGGCGCCTCGTCATGCCAGCGTCGAGCCTTTTCGGTAGGCATCGGGCGTAGCCCCCGTCATGCGGTGGAACATGGCGATGAACGCCGACGACGAGTTGTAGCCCAGGTCGTGCGCGATGTTCTCGACCGTGTCGCCGGCCTGGAGTCGCGGCATGGCGCTGACCACGCGCAAGCGCTTGCGCCATTCGGCGAGCGACATGCCCAACTCCCGCTTGCAGCGACGCATCAGGGTGCGCTCGGTGGTGTGGCGCGACCTGGCCAGCGCAGCCAGCGAACGCGTATCGCCGGGGTTGGCCTCCAGCGCTTGCAGCAAAGGGCTGAGCAGCGGGTCTTGCGCCATGGGCAAATAGCTGCCGGCGCAAGCTGCCGTGGCCAGCTGATCCACCAACACTTGCAGCAAACGATGGACTGCGCCCGACCCTGACTGCAGCGCGGCATGCCGCCGCAGATGATCGAGCAGGGCCCGCAGCAGCGGGCTGACCACCAGCGCGCAGCAGGTCTTGGGGAGAGCCGCACACAGGTGCTCGGCGATGTAAAGCGAACCGTGGACGGCAGCCTGCCGGTTCAAGCCCCGATGCTCCAGCGCCGGCGGCAACCAGACGCCGTATTGCGGCGGTGCGAGCAGATGCTGGTCGCGCAGCTTGATTTCCATCACCCCGCTGAAGGCGTAGACAAACTCACCCCAGGGATGGCTGTGCTGCGGGTAGGTGGCGTGTGCCGGCATGTCGGCGACGCGAAAGTAAATGGGGCTCGGCAGCGCCTTGCTGAAGGGTGGATTGCGGTGGTGCTGCGCGGATTCGCTCATGGTGTTCCATGCATGGGGTTCCATGCGCCGATTGGCGCGATGCGTTGTCGTGATTTCACTATAGATCGCTGATACGTCAAACCGACAATGGCGTTTGAACATCGCCTTCCACTCGCCTCCATGGACACCCGCAAAACCCTCGACGCCATATCCGTCGGCCTCATGCTGCTGCTCTGCCTGATTTGGAGCATGCAGCAAATCGCGCTCAAGGCCACGGCGGCGGAGATTTCGCCCATGCTGCAAATTGCGCTGCGCTCAGGAATCGGCGCGCTGTTGGTCAGCGTGTTCATGGCCGCGCGTGGCCAGCGCGTAGCACTGTTGAATGCTCATTGGCGGCCGGGGCTCGTCGTCGGCAGCCTGTTTGCCCTCGAATACCTGCTCGTCAGCGAGAGCCTGAGCTTCACATCAGCGGCGCATCTGGTGGTGTTTCTCTACACCGCGCCGGTATTCGCAGCCTTGGGTCTGCACTGGAAGCTGCCGTCCGAACGGCTGGCAGCACTGCAATGGCTGGGCATCGCCCTGGCGTTTGGCGGCATTGCCGTGGCGTTCCTCGGCGGCGGCCACCCGGTCGCAGTCGGCGAACCGTCCAATGTGCCGCTGGGCGACTTGCTGGCGCTCATGGCTGGGGCGTCCTGGGGGGCAACCACCGTGGTGGTGCGGGCGACCCGGCTTTCCGGCTTGCCCGCAGCGCAAACGTTGCTGTATCAATTGCTGGCGGCCTTCCTGCTGTTACTGCCAGCTTCATTTCTGCTTGGACAAACCACGTTCGAGCCCACACCACTGGCCTTGTGGGCACTGGCGTTTCAGTCGCTGATCGTATCCTTCGCCAGTTTTCTGGCATGGTTCTGGCTGCTGCGGCATTACCTGGCCTCGCGGCTTGGCGTGCTGGCCTTCATGACGCCGCTGTTCGGCATCGTGCTCGGCGCGTGGCTGTTGCGCGAGCCCATCAACCCAGGCTTTCTGGCAGGCTCCCTGCTGATCTTGCCGGGCATCGTGCTGGTGAGTGGTCATGGCCTGCTGCAGCAGTGGGCGGGCACAATGGCCAAGCGACTGCAATGACCCTGGCAGTCAGCGTCGCGAGCAGCACAAACCCCGTCCCCAGACCCAAGGAGCATGACCATGGCCGCTTACATCGTTGCCGACATCGAGATCACCGACCCTGCTGCCTACGAAACCTACCGCCAGCAAGTGCCGGCACTGATCGCAGCCCACGGCGGGCGCTATCTGGTGCGCGGCGGTGCCGTCGAGGTGCTGGAGGGCAGCCGTGTGCCAGGGCGCCAGGTGATTCTGGAGTTCCCGGACATGGCCCATCTGCAGTCGTTCTACAACTCGCCGCAGTACAAAACGCTGATTGCCATTCGCCAGGGCGCCTCGCATGGCAGTTTGCTGGCGATGGAAGGCGTGTGAATGCCGCGCACCGCTCGGCATCGTGTAGCTGCCGGGCATACGAACTGGCCCTGTCCATGCATCACCGACTCCGAACCTCAGGGGCGCTTGGGTTCGCGCTACCCATCGTGTCCTTCAACCGTGGGGGCCAGTGCGCTCATCGCACGGCATCCTTGAGCCCGGTGGATCAAACCGCCAATTCCGCACCGCCGATTTGGCGCGCATGGTCCCCGATCTCTTGAAGCAGAGCCTCGGCCATAGGGGCGCTGAGATGAAAGGGCAAGAACCTGGATTCGGCGGAATAGGACAGGAACAGCTTGCGGTTTTTCTCGTTGCTCAGCGCGTAGCCCATGGACCAGTCGGTGAAGGATCGCTTGCCGATTTCTTGGCAACTCAGAATGACCGAGTCAGCGTGACGGGGATCTCTGAGAATTCTTCCATACGTTCGGTGCACGGCGGCACGGCCTCCTTCCAAGGCCTGGAAAAAATGGCCATCGGACATCACGAGCAAGCCACCCACACCGACGCTGATGTTGTTGCGACGTGATTTGGCCAGAATGTCATGCATATCCACCGGGCCGAAGTGCGAGGCGACCTTACTGGCATAAATCAAACGGATCAGGATAGACATGTGAGCGAGGGTGCGAGGATGAAGGGTGGCGAACGCTGAAATGCATGATAGCCACGCGCTCGAGGCCCTGTCGGTTGGTGGCATGCGCGGCTGAACTGGGCGCTGGCCAAAGCTGCCGGCGCGTCAGGATGGCGCACGACTGCTGGCTTGCGTTGCGGCCACAGACGTCAATCAGAACGACCATTTTTCTGCGTTGTCAGCGGTGTGCGAGGCAGTGGGTTCACGGCCCTGGGGATGAGGGCTGGCCCCCATGCAGGGCCGCCGACAGGGTCCCTCGTAAAGCGTTGGTCAAGAGCAGGTCTTCGGCGGCAAAGATCTCGGCACGGGTGATGATGCGCTCGGCTGCGCCGAAGGCGAGATCAGCCAACAGCGCGGCGCGGGCCACGCCGGGTAGCAGGCCGCAGCGCAGCGGTGGCGTGAACCAGCGGCCACGGAGCTTGACGAACACTCTGCTGCGGCCGCCTTCGCACAGCTCGCCACGGCTGCTGAAAAACAGGGCGTCGAACGCGCTTTGCGCTTCGGCGGCTTTCCAGGCGGCGTCGTAACGGGCGCGGTGGGTGGTTTTGTGGCGCAGGAACAGATCGTCGGGATCGAGCACGGCGTGCTCGATCAGCGTCTGCGCGAGCAAGACCTGGACCCGGCCTGCTTGCCTGGGCAAGTCCGCCAGCGGTGCGGTGCCGAGGTTGTAGCTGCCATCGTGCCGCAGTTCGATGCGGGTCCGATGCGGCGCGGCGGGCAGTTCGGCATGGGCTGCGGCGATGGCGGCGCGCAGGGCGCGAAGGTCGAGCCGGAAGCCGAAATAGCGGGCGGACTTGGCCAGGCGCTGGAGATGGACGTTGATCTGTTGCGTGCCCTGCGCATCCCCGGGCGTGCCAAGGCGCGCGGCGAAGGTTTCGATCAGGCCGAAGCCGGGGTCGAGGGTGGTGGCGAAGCGGGCCTTGAGCAGGCATTCGCCCCACTCGCCGGCGGGGTCGGAGTCGGCGACCACGCCACTACCGAGGCCGAGGCGGGCGGCGCGTGTGCCACGCCGCAGCTGATCGTCGATTTCCAGGGTGCGGATGGCGACGCTGAAGACGGCCTGGACCCGGTCTGGAGGGCAGCCCCGATCCCCGACGCTCGCCAACCGTGGGAAGGAGGTCATGTCGCAGTCCTCGGCTTGCATGGGCCTGCGGGCGGAATGCGCCGCGGTCGACGCAGCGCCAGGTTCCCCCTCCGCCACGGGTGCGTGAGGCGACCAGGAGGAGCCAGCGTCCCCCAACCTGCCGCTGCGCCCCGGCCCCCCCGTGGTGACCGGCGCCACCCACCCCATCGCCCCGGTGTACAGCCCGCGCGCCTGCGGCTCCAGTTCGCCGATGATCTGCATGCTGCGGTGCTTGGGCGCGCCGACCACGGAGCCGCAGGGAAAGAGCGCCGCCCAGAGTTCGCGCCAGTGGGTGGAGGGGGCGAGTTCGGC
>DAIAZB010000178.1 GCA_027443745.1 Thiomonas sp.
GGCAGCTTCAAGCGGCATGAAGCCACGCTGCGCCGCGCGCAGCAGGCCATGAGCCGCAAGACCCAATTCAGCAAGAACTGGAGGAAAGCCAAGGCGCGC
The DNA here is from genome assembly GCA_027443745.1 of Thiomonas sp. The sequence goes on from DAIAZB010000178.1 coordinate 100, forward strand.
GTCCAGCGCATTCATACCCGGATCGGCAACGCCCGCCGCGACGACCTGCACAAGACGTCGACCGCGATCAGCCAAAACCACGCGATGGTGGTGTGTCACGAACACGGGTTCAGGCCTGTGATGCTGTACCAATGATGGAGGAAGGCCCTCCGAAGTCGGCTTGCAGGAGCAGGCTTCAAACCGCCCAGTGGTGCTGTGCCCAAAAGGCATGGTGCTGAGCGACTGAGGAAAAGCTATCCGGCAAGGATGGCAGGTGAGTATTGAGAAGATGAGCGAAAGCAAACCGTCCGATGACGCATCGTTAGTGGTAAAGGCGCTGTCAAAACTGGGGGCGCACCATTCCTCCAGGACCAGAGGGGGCGATACCTGTTTACGGACCTCTCGGCAGTCGGTGTAAAGGCGGCATGAGCTCAATACAGGCTTTGGTACGGAACGTGAGAACCTTGCTTCGGATGTCAAGGGAAATGACAAATGGCAGACACCATGAGGAAGAATACCGATGCCGGAGTGAGGGGCGGAGCTGCCCGTATTAGTGTTGAAGCCTTTGTAATGAAGGTGGAGCGAAGGGGCAGCGTTATCCCGCTGACGCATGTTGCCAACCGGCATTGTCGGGATGAGTGACATGGCATCAGCAAAACCGTATTGCATTGCGAAGCGGGTCGTGTGGGATGCGTACCAGCTGGTAAGGGCCAACCGCGGTGCTGCGGGCGTGGACGATGAGACCATTGCCATGTTCGAGCAGAACCTCTCGGGAAATCTCTACAAGCTGTGGAATCGGATGTCGTCGGGGTCGTACCTCCCGCCGCCCGTGAAGCAGGTGGAGATACCGAAGGCCAAGGGCGGCACGAGAAAGCTGGGCGTGCCCACTGTGTCGGACAGAATTGCTCAGACTGTTGCCAAGCTCATGATCGAACCGATCCTCGATCCGATATTCCACGAAGATTCCTATGGATATCGGCCGGGTAAGTCGGCGAAACAGGCGATTGCCGTGACGCGCAAGCGTTGCTGGCAGTATGACTGGGTCGTTGAGTTTGACATTAAGGCGGCGTTCGACCAGATCGATCATGCGTTGTTGTTAAAGGCGGTGCGAAGCCACATCAAAGAAGACTGGATCCTGCTGTACGTCGAGCGGTGGCTGACTGTACCGTTCGAGACCGCGGACGGGGTACATGTGCCCCGCACGCGGGGTACACCCCAGGGTGGCGTGGTCAGTCCGATCCTGATGAATCTGTTCATGCATTACGCGTTCGACAGCTGGATGCATCGGACTCACCCTCACTGTCCCTTCGCGCGGTACGCTGATGATGCGGTGGTTCACTGCCGCAGTTTGATGCAGGCCGAAGCGGTGATGCGGGATATCGCATCCCGGCTGGAAGAGTGCGGGCTGACGATGCATCCGGAGAAATCGCGGATTGTGTACTGCAGGGACAGCAACCGCCGCGGCACGTATCCGAACGTGCAGTTTACGTTTCTGGGTTTCACGTTTCGACCCAGGGAGGCGCTCAGCAAGTACAACCGGCGATTCACCAGCTTCCTGCCGGCCGTAAGTGAAGACGCGCTGAAACGGATGCGACAGACGGTGCGGGGCTGGCGACTGCACTGCTGGACCTCCGCGACGCTTGAAGACCTCGCGCAGCGATGCAACCTGACGATACAAGGGTGGTGGAACTACTATGGTGCGTTCTATCAGACGGCAATGCACAAGCTCTTCGATTATGTTGATCGCAAGCTTGCGCAGTGGGCCAGACGCAAGTACAAGAGACAGTCGCGGAACCCGCGATATAGCTTGCAATGGCTCCGGAAGATGAAGACGAACGCTCCACGGATGTTTACCCACTGGGGGTATTGTTGAGGCTACGGTCGGATAACGGGAGCCGTATGAGGCGAGAGTCTCACGTACGGTTCTGCGAGAGGCTCGGGGTGAAACACCCGGGCCTACTCACCTGTATCGAGGCCTTGGCTGTGCTGAACATGTCCAAGTCGGCGGCAGGCAGTGTCGAGAAGCCGGGCAAGAATGTTCGGGCCAAATCCGGCCTGAACAAATCCATCCTCGACCAAGGCTGGTTCGAGTTCCGTCGCCAGTTGGACTACAAACTGGCATGGAACGGCGGCTGGCTGGTTGCCGTGCCGCCGCAGTACACCAGCCGTACTTGCCCGTGCTGCGGCCACGTCAGCGCGGACAACCGCAAGACGCAGGCGCAGTTCGCGTGCGTCGAGTGCGGCTACGAGGAAAACGCCGATGTGGTCGGCGCGATCAATGTTCTAAGGGCGGGACACGCCCGGTTCGCCTGTGTACCCAAGGGCACTCCCTTCGGTCAAGTGAGCGGTGCAGCCATGCCGCCAGCAGCAGGAACCCACCGAAGCGACTCAGGAGCGGCAGGGTGCCTCGCCTGAGCGCCGTAGGAATCTCCGGCATTCATGCCGGGGAGGATGTCAAGATCTGGAAGAACTCGAACGGCGTCGGTTGCCGGGGCGGCATCGGCGCCATGAAGTTTCCGGTCGGGAACCCGGTGTAGGGCCCTGGTGTGATCGGCCCGATCGGCGTGCCGCAGACGCCGTTCGACGCGATCGCCTTGGGGCAGGGGCTGCCAGCAGGCCACCCCCGCTGCGCTTCGAGCGCTTCGGGGTGGAATCGTTCCAGCACGCCGTGGGTCGGCGCTGGACGACGGGCATCGCCTCGTCCAGCGCCGTACCGTGCTGGCCAGCCCAGCCCAGCCCAGCCCAGCGCGGCGAGACTTTGCAACGTGCCCCCCGTCTCGCGCGGCGCAAACGGGCAAACCACGCTGGACCGACGCCGGGCGGGAGCCCGTCACGATACCCTCGATGCGGCGGCGATGGCGACACGGATGAGGGGGCCGAAACCGTCTGCACGCCAGGCATGGCCGGCGAGGGGATCGCCGCGCAACATTTTTTGCGGCAAGTCCGGGAACTTCGGTGCGGCTGGAAGTTCAAAACGGCTTCCGATCCTTCGCGGGCCCCAGTTTGACGACGGGCGCGTGCCTGGACTGACCCTGTCGGACCCCACGATTTCGGAGCCGCACGTGAAAAATCGACTGACCTATTCAATCCTGGGTGGAATGCTGTTCGGCGTCATCGTCGGCTATGCCTGTCATGCCGGAGCGGGCGACGCGGCAAAGGCCCAGGAAATTGCCGGCTACTTCTCGATCGTGACCGAGATCTTCTTGCGCCTGATCAAGATGATCATCGCTCCGCTGGTCTTCAGCACCCTGGTTTCCGGGCTGGCCGGGATGGACAGCATGTCGTCCGCCGGTCGGATCGGTTCGCGCACCATAGGCTGGTTCCTCGGCGCGTCGTTGATCTCGCTGGCGCTCGGTTTGACCCTGGCGAACCTGCTGCAACCCGGCGCCGGCCTCCACCTGGTGCCGAGCGCAAACGAGACGGTCGCCGGCCTCGACACCGGGGGGCTGACGGCGAGGAACATCCTGACGCACGCGTTCCCGAACAGTCTGTTCGACGCCATGGCGACCAACAACATCCTGCAGATCCTGACCTTCTCGGTGTTTTTCGGCGTTGCACTTTCGGCCCTGAAAGACGACCCCAGAGCGAAGTTCGTCGCGGCTGCGATCGACGGCACGGTGCCGGTGATGCTGCGCCTGACCGATTACGTCATGTGGTTCGCCCCCTTGGGCGTGTTCGGCGCGTTGGCGTCGGTCGTGACCGTTCGCGGCCTGGGTGTGCTGCTGACTTACGGCAAGCTCATCGGCAGCTTCTACCTCGGGCTCGCGCTGCTGTGGGCAATCCTGATCGGCATCGGTTATGCGTTCCTCGGCAAGCGCGTCGGCGCGCTGCTGAAGGAAGTGCGCGAACCGGCGCTGCTGGCGTTCTCGACCGCGAGCAGCGAAGCTGCGTACCCGCGCTTGACCGAGCGGCTGGAAGCGTTCGGCGTCGACAAGAAAGTGGTGGGATTCACCTTGCCGCTTGGTTATGCGTTCAATCTCGACGGCTCGATGATGTACCAGTCGTTCGCGGCGATATTCATCGCCCAGGCGTTCGGTGTCGAAATGCCGCTTTCGCAGCAGATCGTGCTGCTGCTGGTATTGATGCTCAGCAGCAAGGGCATGGCCGGGGTGCCGCGAGGAGCCGTCGTCGTCGTCGCCGCGATCGCGCCGATGTTCGACTTGCCGGTGGCCGGCGTTGCCCTCATCCTCGCCATCGACCAGATCCTCGACATGGGGCGCACGGTGACCAACGTGATCGGCAACAGCGTGGCCACCGCCGTCATCGCAAAGTGGGAGTCGGAGCGCGCGAATCGTCGCAAGCGCGACGCCGGGCTCGATTGCTGGCAGGGTTCGAACAGCGGGCTTTGAGCGCACTGCGGGCGCTGATGGGCTCGCGCCACACGAAGCTGCTCGCGGCAGCGCTCAAGCGATTCGATGCCGCGTTCGGAGTCTGCAATCACTGAGCGCGCAGAGTCGGCCTGTCCAGGCTGCGCCGATGAAACCAGGCATCGCGGAAGGCGCGCGCAGGCTCCACGCCCTCCAGTCGCCAAAATGCCCGTGTGGCGTGAACCACTCGGGCCTTGAATCAGAAGCCGATGTGGTGCAACGCGGGACAAAAATACAGACTGGATGGCCACGCCAACGTCCACACTTCGGCCGCAGCGCACGTGGTCAATGCGAGAGGCCGCAGTCGGCCAGAAGCGGTGAATCAAGCGTCGCGCGAAGCCGTCTTTCGGGTGACGGCTTCGGGAGACGTCTCACGCCCCCGCGGGCTTGGCCGTCAGGTCGATGCGCAGCGCCTTCATCACCGCCAATGTCGTCTTGAGGGTCGGATTGCCGCGCGCACTGAATGATCGATAGAGTTGTTCCCGCGACAACCCAGTTTCACGCGCGATCTCGCTCATGCCTCTTGCTCGGGCAACAACGCCTAGCGCTTGGGCGATATACCCGGCATCGCCGGACTCGAACGCATCGCCCATGAAGGCCGCGATGGCCTCGTCGGAATCCAGCAACTCGGCCGGATCGAAATTCGTCAGTCGATCGCTCATCGGTGTTCACTCCCCGTCACGCGCCAGGCGCTTCGCCGCTTCGATGTCCCGCGCCTGGGAGCCCTTGTCGCCACCGCAGAGCAGGATCACCAGCGTCGTGCCTCGCTGCTGGAAGTACACGCGGTAACCGGGCCCGTAGTGGATGCGGAGCTCGCTGATTCCCTCGCCGACCGGCGCAACATCGCCGGCGAGACCATAGGCCAATCGGTTCAAACGCGCGGCAACAATGGCGCGGGCTCGAATGTCGCGCAGCTTTGTCCACCATGTCCGAAAGACGCTCGTTTGCCTTAG
>DAIAZB010000179.1 GCA_027443745.1 Thiomonas sp.
CGCGGCGCTGGCGGAGTTGGGCGAGATCGTGCAGCAGCACGCGCGCCAGGGCGACGAATCGGCCCTGTTTCGCGCCGCCTGCGAGGCCCTGGCCGCATCCAGTCTGTTCAACGCCGCGTGGATCGGCCGCCCGGACGCGACCGGGGTGTTTCAGGTCCTGGCCAGGGCCGGCAATGGCTCGGATGACCTGGAGCGCATCGAGATGCGCCTCGACGACCCGCAACCGGCGCTGGCCGTGCGCGCCTGGCTGGCCGGCGAGCTGCGGGTGCATAACGATTTCCCGGCCGATCCCATCAACCTGCCGCGGCGCGACTTCGTCGTGGCCCACCGCTGGCACAGCATTGCCGCCGTGCCGCTGCTGCGCGCCGGGCGGCCCGACGTCATTCTGGTTGTGACCTCGCCCGCGCGCGGACTGTTCCAGGACGATGTGCGCGAACTCATTGCCCGCATCGCCCGCCTGCTCGACCACGCGCTCGACGAAATGACCAGCCACCGCGCGCTGCAGCAGGTGCGCCAGCGCGAGCAGTGGCTGGCGCTGCACGACACGCTCACGCACCTGCCCAACCGCAACATGCTGGAGAGCGCCCTGCAACAGGCCATCGCCCGCGCCGATGCCAACGGCACTCTGCTGGCGCTGGCCTACCTCGACCTCGACGGCTTCAAGTCCATCAACGATGTCTACGGCCACCTGGTCGGCGACCAGGTGTTGCGCAGCGTGGCCGAACGCCTCAAGACGCAAATGCCGGCCGGCGCCCTGGCCCTGCGCATGGGCGGCGACGAGTTCGTCATCATCCTCGAAGGCAGCAAGGAGTTGGCCGAGCTCGAACCCGTCTGCCTGCGCTTTCTCGAGCACCTGCGCGGGCCCATGCAGGTCGGCAACCCGCCGCTGAGCCTGCAGGTCGATACCAGTTGCGGCATCACCATCTACCCCTACGACCGCGAAACCCCCGACACCCTGCTGCGCCACGCCGACATGGCGCTGTACGCCCACAAGAGTCGGCGCGGGCCGCAGCGCAGTGCCTACCGGCTGTACGACCCGGCCATGGCCAGCGCCTCGTTCAGCACGCCCGACCGCCGCGCCGAGTTGCGCCGCAAGATCGACACCGGCGACCTGGTGCTGCACTACCAGCCCGTGCTCGACCGCGCCAGCGGCCGCATCCACCATGTCGAGGCGCTCGCCCGGCTGCGCCAGGACAGCGACCTGCTGCAGCCCGACGCCTTCCTGCGGGAACTCGGGCCCATGGAACTCACCTTGCTGGGCACGCGCGTGCTGCAGCGAGCCCTGGACGACCTTGCCGGCTGGGTGCGCCAGGGGCTGCACATCGGCGTGTCGGTCAACGTCGCGCCGCAGGAACTGCTGGCCACGGATTTTTCAGCGCAGGTGCTGGCCGAAGTCGCGCGTCATCCCGAGCTCGAGCCCGGCATGCTCAGCCTGGAAATTCTGGAAACCGAAGAGGTGCTGGGCGAGAACGTGGTGCTGGCGCAGCTCAGTGCCCTGCGCGCCGAGGGCGTGCGCATCGGCATGGACGACGTGGGCTCCGCTTACGCCTCGCTCTTGCGCCTGAAGACCTTGCCGGTGGACTTGCTCAAGATCGACCAGGCCTTCGTGCGCGATCTGCCGGTGCATCCGCGCGACCGGCTGTTTCTCGACGCCATCCTCGCCCTCGGCCATGCCCTGGGCATGCGCACGGTGATCGAAGGCGTGGAAACCCAGGCCCATCTCGACCTGCTGTGGCAGAGCTCGGCCGACGGCCTGCAGGGCTTCGCCATCGCTCCTCCCATGCGTCCCGAGGACATCCCTGCCTTCGTCGCCGGCTTTTGCATGCCGCCGCGCAGCCTGCGCACGGCCCTGCGCTTCAACAACGGCACCGCCGAGCTTCATTCGTAGCGCAGCGCCTCGGCCGGTTGCACTTTCGAGGCGCGCCAACTCGGGTAGATGGTCGCCAGCAGCGCCAACACCAAGGCCACCACGGTGATGGTGATGATGTCCGAAACCCTGGGGTCGCTCGGCATCTTGTGGATCAGATACACGCTGCGCGGCAGGAACTGGGTGTGGAACACCCACTCCAGGAAGCTGACGATGGGGTCAATGTTGAAGGCAATGAGCATGCCCAGCAGCACGCCCGAGAGCACGCCGATCACGCCGGTGATCGCCCCCTGCACGACAAAAATGCCCATGATGGAGCCGGGGCTGGCGCCCTGGGTGCGCAAGATGGCGATGTCGGACTGCTTGTCCGTGACCGTCATCACCAGCGTGGACACCAGGTTGAATGCCGCCACAGCCACGATCATCGCCAGGATGATGAACATCATGCGTTTCTCGATCACCACCGCCTCGAACCAGGTGCGGTTCTGCTGCGTCCACGGTTGTGCCACGAGGTTGGGCGGCAGCGCGGTTTGCAACTGCTGTGCCACGGCCGGCGCATCGTCGATGTTTCGCGTCTGCACCCGCAGGCCGGTGGGACCGCCGGAGAGGAAAATTTTCCCGGCGTCGTCCAGATTCAACAGCGCCAGCGTGCTGTCGTATTCGTAATGCCCCACGTTGAACAACCCCACCACCCGCAGGGTGCGCAGGCGCGGAATCATGCCCGCGGGCGTGAGGCTGCCGCTGGGCACCACCATGGTCACCTGGTCGCCGATGCCCACCCCCAGGCGCTGCGCCAGTTCATTGCCCAGCACCACGGTGAAGCTGCCGGGCTTGAGCGCCGCCAGCGAGCCGGCCACCATGTGCGAAGCAATCGCCGAGACCTTGCTCTCCTCTTGCGGCTCGATGCCCCAGGCCAGCACGCCGAACAAAGTGTTGCCCTGCGCCAGCAGCGCCTGGCCCGACACGAAGGGCGCCACGCCGGTGACGGCCGGGTTGCGCTGCACGATGCTGGCCACGCCGCGCCAGTCGGTCAGCGGCCCGCCATCCACGCTGAACACCTGGATATGCGGAATGACGTTGAGCATGCGATCGCGTACGTCTTTCTGGAAGCCGTTCATCACCGAAATCACCACGATCAACGCCGCCACGCCCAGGGCGATGCCCGCCACCGAGATGAAGGAGATGAAGGAGATGAAGCCATTGCGCCGCGTTCGCCTCCCGGCGCGGGTGTAGCGCCAGCCGATGAGCAATTCGTAAGGCAGCGACGACAGTCTGGGGGAATGGGCGGATGTGGCCATGGGAGCGCAGTGTACGGGCGGGGTTGAACGGTGGTCGGCCGGATCGGCGGAACCGGGCGGGCCGGACCGCGCGACCAGCCGGGAGGACGACGCTGTGCGGGTCACCATCAGCCACGAGCCGATTTTGCGGCGGATTTTTTGCCACATTGCAAGCGCAGGGAATTGCACAAGCGGCCTAAGCTTCAAAGTCGATCGTGCAGGCGCAGGCATGCTGCCTGTTGCCCGTACCGTGTGTTGCCCGCGCCGTGTCGCAGCCTGCCTGCATCGTGATCGCACCCGGCTTGCCGCCTGCTGAACCCCACCCACTTGGAGGTCTCATCCCATGTCCCATCCCATCCCCCCCATGCTCTATCGCCGGCTCGGCCGCAGCGGGTTGCAGGTCAGCCTGTTCTCGCTCGGCTCCTGGGTGACGTTCCACAACCAGGTGGACGCCTCCGGCGTGCGCGAGATGATGGCCGCGGCGCGCGACGCCGGGGTCAATTTCTTCGACAACGCC
>DAIAZB010000180.1 GCA_027443745.1 Thiomonas sp.
GTGCGGCGAATCCCCAGGTCAGTGGCAGGCACAAGAGCTGCCGCACGCAGCGGCCGCAGGCACTGCTTCGGGCTTGTGCTCGGGCTTGGATTCGGTCACGGCTTCCGGCTTGGCCGTGGCTGCTGCCGCTGCAGCCCCGCCGCCCTTGAAATCGGTGGCGTACCAGCCTGAACCCTTGAGTTGAAACCCAGCGGCCGTGACCTGCTTGCCCAATGCCGCTTGGCCGCAAACCGGGCAGACGGAAAGCGGTGCATCGGATAGTTTTTGCAGTGCGTCCATGCTGTGTCCGCAGGAAGCGCATTTGTAGGCGTAAATCGGCACGGTTGACTCCGCAGGGAGAGACGATGGAACAGGGACTAGATGAGGACGCGGCGCCGGTCTTCAAGCCCGGTGCCTCGTGGAGTGGGGTCAAGCAAAATGGATGCCGATTATAAAAGCAGCACCCGCTGGCTCCGTGTCGTCCACCGGCGCGCGAAGCCGAAGCGCAGCGGTGGACGGCGCGAGGAGCGCTCATCCGCCCGGGATCGTCACCCGCTGCATGCCGCTTCGCAGCGGGAAACCCGCCAGCGCGGAATCCGCCAGTTTTTGCGCAACGGGCCCCAGACGCGGTTGGTAAGAACCGGTGACGGCGCTGGTGCTGTAGACCAGCGCACCTGTCGCCGTGTCGCGAATTTCCAGATCGAAGACGCGGTCGTACCACGGTGGCGGCCAGGAAAAACCGCTCCACCACAAGGGGTAGCCGCTGTAGATCCAGGCGCCATTGGGCAGCAGAATGGGCGCGCCCGGCGGTGGCCATGCACTGGGGAAACTGGCCTCAAAGTCCAGATAGCTGTGGAAGCTGTAACGCGCGGTGTAGGGAGCGGGCTGGCCCAGCAGGGGCACCATGCCGGCATGGGTCATGGCCTGCACCACGGCGGACTGGAACACATCGGCGTCGGGCGCCGCGGCAATCGAAGGAGCAGCCTGCAATTGAACCTTGGCGCCAACCAGGGCCTGCGGGGCGGCTTTGGGTGTGGTCACATCCGCCCGTACGGCGGTGAGCGTGGCGCAGCCGCCCAGAAGCAGCATGGCCGAGAGTGCGACGAGCCCGGCGAGCCGGTGGCCCAGGCGGCGCTGGGCATGCGTTGAAGGCTCCGGATGGTGCTGGCGGGTCTGAGACTGCGCCGAAGCCGGGGTTGCCCCGGCCTGGGAAGAACTCGCAAGTGGACGCATGATCACCTCGATGGTTCCGGCTCCGCCTGGCGGGCGACGACTGCCAGCGCCCGCCAGCAAAGCTGCATGAGAAAGCGCCAGCCCCGGAGTGTTCTCATTGCCCTCCGGGAGCGACTGCCGCAAGGCGGTGGCCTAAAGGCTCCGAAATCCATTGGACGACAGCAGCGCCATCCCGTTCCCCGACAGGGTCTTGCGTGGGCGGTGCGCAAGGGTCGTCGTCGAAGGCGATGTCGCCGTTCGCATCCGGCTGGCCGCTGGCCTGCAGGGTGGCGAAAGGGTAGGCATTGCGGTCCAGCAGATGCGATGGGGTCACTTTCCCGAGTGCGGAAAACAGGGTTTCGAGCCGGCCTGGAAAGCGCTTGTCCCACTCGCGCAGCATGGCAGCGACCTGCTTGCGCTGCAAATTGTCCTGGCTGCCGCACAGGGTACAGGGGATGATGGGAAACTGGCGATGCGCAGCCCAGCGAACGAGGTCGGCCTCTTCCACGTAGGCCAGCGGGCGAATGACGATGTGGCGACCATCATCGCTCACCAGCTTCGGGGGCATGGCCTTGAGCTGGCCAGCGTGGAAAAGGTTGAGGAAAAAGGTCTGCAAGATGTCGTCGCGATGGTGACCAAGGGCGATTTTGGTGGCGCCGAGCTCGCCGGCCACGCGATAGAGAATGCCGCGTCGCAGGCGCGAGCACAGGCTGCACAGCGTCTTGCCTTCGGGAATGAGGCGCTTGACGATGGAGTAGGTGTCCTGCTGCTCGATGTGGAAGGCCACGCCCCGGCGCCGCAGGTACTCCGGCAGGACATGCTCGGGAAAGCCGGGCTGCTTCTGGTCGAGATTGACGGCGACGATGTCGAAGTCCACCGGGGCGCGTTCACGCAGGCCCAGCAGGATGTCGAGCATGGCGTAGCTGTCCTTGCCGCCCGACATGCAGACCATCACCCGGTCGCCGGCCTCGATCATGCCGAAGTCGCCGACCGCCTGACCCACCAGTCGGTGCAGACGCTTGGACAGTTTGTTGATGTCGCGCGCCGCGCGCAGGGCCTGGGCGTGGCTGACAGTCGCGGCAGACTCGTGCGGCAACGGGGCGTTCATGGCGCTGATTCCTTGATGCGGAAGACCTCCACGCCCACCGCCTCGCAATCGGGATAGACGTCGGGTTTTTCGGTGGACACGAGCACGGCGCGCACGCTGGGGTGCTGCAGCATGAGCGCGGCCACGTCGTCGCACAGGGTTTCCTGCAGATGAATGTGGCCGCGCGCCAGGCGCTGAGCGATGGTGCGGCGGATGAAGTCGTAATCCACCACTTCGTCGAGCTTGTCCTGCGTCGGCGTGGAGTCGGCGTAGGGCACGTAAAGGTCGACATTGATGACCACGCGCTGCTCGCCGCGCTTCTCGAAGTCGTGCACGCCGATGTTGATCCACACCTCGTAATTCCTCAGGAACAGCCGGCGGCAATCGCTGAGGGCGGGAAGGCTCAGGGCACTCGTCATGGATCGCTTTCGTGGAGGATGGGCAGGCGTGCGGCTCAGCCGGCTTGCGCACGCGCCAGGTACAAGACGTCGCGCGCCTGCGCCGCGAGATGCTGGCCGCCGTCCACCAGCAAGGTCGTGCCGGTGATGGCCTGGGCCGCGAGCACATAGCGCACCGCCTCGGCCACGTCTTGCGGCGTGGACGATCGGCCCAGCGGCGTGAGCCCATGAGCAGCGGCGAATTCGGCGGCGCTCATCGGCCCCGACGGCAGGGTCACGCCCGGCGCCACGCCAACCACGCGCACACTGGGTGCCAGTGCCTGCGCCAGCAGCGTGGTGGCCTCGCGCAGCGCCGCCTTGCTCAAGGTGTAGGACAAGTAGTCGGGGTTGGGATTCCACAACTTCTGGTCGAGCAGATTCACCACGCAACCCCGCGCGTCGCGGGCCTGCACATGCGTGTGCAGCGCCTGCGCCAGCAGCACCGGCACCACGGTGTTGACCTGGTAATGCTGTCCTGCCGCATCGGCGCTGAAACTGGCGACGTCGTCATGCGCGAACAGCGAGGCGTTGTTCACCAGGGCGTCCAAGCGGCCGAATGCGGCCACCACTTGCGGCACGAGCGCTCGGACCGCAGCGGCGTCGGCGAGGTCGGCAGCGAAGCCCAGGGCACGGGCCCCGGCAGCAGCCAGCTCGGCGCAGGTTTGCCGGGCTTCATCGGCGGAATCGCGGTGGTGCACGGCCACGTCCCAACCGGCCGCGGCCAGTTCCAGCGCGATCACCCGGCCCACCCGCCGTGCGGCGCCCGTGACCAGCACCACGGGCCGAGGGGCGGCGTGCGTGCTGGGCGCGGGAGGGTTGGCAGGAGACATGAAACCTAGAATCGGGGCGATGAACAGCATGCAGAGTCTACCGTCCGGCGCCCCGCAACCCGACAGCGGGGGCATGCCCGAAGCCGCGCTGCCGGCCTCCGACGATGGCCTGGTGGAGCCCGCCTGGAACCATCTGCCCGCCTTGCTCGCATGCATTGGACAAGCCATTGCCGAAGCCGGCGGCTGGCTGCCTTTCGACCGCTACATGGAACTGGCCTTGTATGCCCCTGGCCTGGGCTAT
>DAIAZB010000181.1 GCA_027443745.1 Thiomonas sp.
CGGCGTGGATCGGCAATATGGTTGAGGCGCTGCACGCCAGGCCAGGCCGAGGGGTCGATGAGCAGGCGCTGACCGAGGCCGATCAGGGTATCGCCCGGCCTGGTGACATAACGCAATGTGGGCCCGGTCGACACTGCGACGCCGGTTTGCGTCGGCCCTGGAGCCCGTTCCGGCCGTGTGCCTTGTGCCAGCGCCGCGACCGGTAGTGCGATGCCCAGGACGAGGGCTGGAACTTGGTGCCGCAGGAACATGGACACGCGGAGCGGGGAGCGGCGCTGAACGTTCATCGAGGTGGGAATGGGGGCGGCCCGACCCAAGCGATGGCGCTGCACGTGACGTGGTGCGAAGGACAAGCGCAGAGCTTACGTGGGGGGCGCAGACGCGGCAAGGCGCTCCAAGCGGTAGCCCTGGCGGTAGATGGACACCAGACGCCAGCCCGAGGACGGGTTTAGTTCGAGTTTGCGGCGCAAGTTGCTGATGTGGACGTCGATGGTGCGGGTGTCGGCGTCCGGCGGCAGGCCCCACACGGCGTTGGCCAGGTGGGTGCGCGTGAGCAGGCGGCCGGGATGGTTGAACAGGTGCAAGGCCAGGTCGGTCTCGCGCGCGCTCAGATCGGCAGTGCGGCCATCGAGCAGGATGCGGCGCTGGGCAAACTCCACCCGCAGGCGCCCATGCAGCAGAGGCGGTGCGGCGTCGTCCCGATGGCCGCGCCGCAGGCAGGTGGCGATGCGCGCCAGCAGGACGGCGCGGGCGGGCGGCTTGACGATGTAGTCGTCGGACCCGGCCTGCAGCATCTCCACCACGTCGTCTTCGCTGTCGCGCCCGCTCAGCACGATGATGGGCGGACAACGCTCGCGCAGGCGCTCACGGGCGCGCTGCAGGACCTGCGAACCGAGCAGGTCCTGCACCATCCAGTCCAGCAGCACCAGGTCATAGCTGCCGCGCTCGAGGGCCAGCGCGCAGGCGCGCCCGCTCTCGAACCAATCCACCACATAGCCGGCTTGTTCCAGCCAGGATTTCACCGCCTCGCCCTGCATCGGATCGTCTTCGAGGTAAGCGATGCGGTGACCGGAGGCGGATCGGCCCGGATCGTCGCTGAATGGTGGATGTTGTGGCATGTTCGACATGATTGTGCAGGAATGTTGGATGAAATCCCGAGTCCGCCGCCTTGTCCCCGGTGCCAACAACACGCCTGGGGCAACCCGAGGCAGCCGTGGGTGTTGCAAGCGCTGCTTCAGGTTGGAGTTGAACGATGGTCCTGCCGTTGCGCGTGGTGATGTGGCGGCCAAGCGCGGCTCACCGCGTTGCCGCGTGACAAGCCGACGTGACAAACGTCCAGGCCTGAGGTGTCATCCGCGAGATCGGCAAGATCCAGCAGCGTCTGCGTGGCGCCACCCCGGCGTGCGAACTCCATTGCGTGAGGCTTGCCGGCTTAATGCGTGCGGCCTGCTGGCAGGGTCACGGCGAGATACAGCTCGCTCAGGGTTGAAATGAGCTTGTGCGACATGCGTGCGTAGCGGCTCTTGGCGAGCTCCATGCTGGCCGACTCGCCTGCGCCCGACTGGATCAGCCGCACCACTTCGCCGGCCTGGCGGTGGAACTCGGCATGTTCCTCCAGCAGGCGGTTGAACAGACCGAATTGCGCGAGGGGGACCCGCGCATCGTGATGCAGCCAGATGCCCAGCGCGCAGCGATCGTCGCGGCTGATGGTCGCGACGTCGAGTTGCTCGTCACTATCGCCACGGGCATAGGCCCCGAGACGGGTCTTCCATTGCTGGTGGCTCTGGATGGCGGAATAAAAGTTCAGCCCGCTGTAACACGTTTCGGCGTGTTCGGCGGCGATCTGCGAGGGCAGGCCCGATTCGGCGAGACGGCTGTCGGGGGCCTCGGGCATGCCGGCGAGGTTGCGGCGTAACCAGTCGATCAGCGTCATGCGAGTCTCCGTGGCTTGGAATGGTTGGTCATGCAAACCATCCTAGAAACGCAGCCGCGTCCGGCGCGAAGAATGTCAGTGGCTTTTTACAGTTCAGCATCGGCTGACACAAAGCAGGCATGCGACAAGATCCGGTCACCGGCTCTATGCTTGACTCCATGCCCGATATCGACCCCAGTCTCGACGCCACCGCCCTCGCCGCCCTCATCGCCCGCGGCGAGGTGAGCGCGACCGAGGTGCTCGATGCCGCATTGGCGCGACTCGATGCGCTCAACCCGCGCCTCAACGCCGTGGTGATGGACTGGCGCGAGCAGGCCCGCGCGCAACTGGGCACGAAGCCCCCGCGGGGCCGGGACGGTCCCTTTGCCGGCGTCCCCTTTCTGCTCAAGGACCTGGGGCAAGACGTCGCTGGTATGCCGTCCACCTGGGCTTCGCGCGCCCGCCGCGAGGTCCTGGCGGATGTCACCAGCAGCGTGGTGCAGCGTTGGCGGAACGCCGGCCTGGTTCTGCTGGGCAAGACCAACTTGCCCGAGCTGGCGCTCAAGGCGGTGACCGAGCCGTTGCTGTTTGGCCCCTGCCGCAATCCCTGGAACCTGGACCTCACCCCGGGCGGCTCGTCCGGCGGCGCGGCGGCGGCCGTGGCTGCGGGCATCGTGCCGGTGGCGGGCGCGTCTGACGGCGGCGGCTCCATCCGCATTCCCGCCGCCTATTGCGGCCTGTTCGGGCTCAAACCCTCGCGCGGCCGGGTAAGCCAGGCCCCGGCGGCCGACGAGGTCTGGGAGGGCGCCAGCTGCACCCATGTGCTCAGCCGCAGCGTGCGCGACAGCGCCGCGCTGCTCGATGTGATCGCCGGCGCCGAGCCGGGCGACCCCTATGGCGTGACCCCGCCGCTGCGGCCCTATGCGCTCGAAGTGGGGGCCGCACCGGGGCGATTGCGCATCGGCTTCAGCGTGGTGTCGCCGCTGGGCGGCGCCGTGCACCCCGAGTGTGCCGCCGCGGTGGAGCGCACCGTCCAGTTGCTGGAGTCGCTCGGCCATGCGGTCGAGCCGGCCGTCCCGGCAATCGACGGTCTGGCGTTGGCGCAGAGCTATCTCGGCATTTACTTCGGCCATGTCGCCGCCGAGGTGCGGCGCTGCATCCGCGTGCATGGCGCGCGTGCGGCCGATTTCGAACTCGATACCCGTGCCATTGCCGCCATCGGCGCCAGCCTGCCGGCTGCCGACTATGTCGCCCTGCGTGCGCGCTGGAATGGTTTTGCCCGCGCCCTGGCCGCGTTCCACGCCCGCCACGACATGCTGCTCACCCCCACCACGGCGCAGCCGCCCGCGCGCATCGGCGCACTCGACACCCCCGCCAGCCAGCAGGCCGCGCTGCGCCTGGTGCTGGCCCTGGGCCTGGGCGGGCTGCTGCGCAGGACCGGTATCGTCGACGATCTGGCGCGGAAAAGCCTGGCGCGCACCCCCTTCACACAACTGGCCAACCTCACCGGCACACCGGCCATGTCGCTGCCGCTGCAGGTCGATGCGCAGGGCATGCCGGTTGGCGTGCAGTTCATCGCCGCCTGGGGCCGCGAAGACCTGCTGCTGCGCCTGGCCGCACAGCTCGAAGCCGCCCAGCCCTGGGCGCAGCGCCGACCGGATCTGGCTCAGGCCCTGGTCCACGGGGCACCGGCCTCGCCGCAACACGCGCCCTGAGGCGGTCGGCGTGCCGCTGCGGCTGCAAGGCGCGGGCCGCATCAAGCCCCTTGCCGGACACAGCCCCGTGATGCGCACCGGTACAGTGCGCGTATGCATGCCACCGCCGCTCGCGCCAACGTCTATGCCCTTGGCGCCATCGCCCTCTGGGCCACGCTGGCCACACTGGGCGTACAGCTCGCGCGCGTGCCGCCTTTTCTGCTCACCGGACTGGCGCTTGTCGTCGGCAGCATCCCGGCCTGGCCCTTCTGGCGCCAATGGCGACGGGTGCGGCCCGTGGCGCTGGCGCTCGGCGTCTACGGCCTGTTCGGCTTTCACTTCCTGCTGTTCATCGCGCTGCGGCATGCGCCGCCGGTGCAGGCCAATCTGGTGAATTACCTCTGGCCCCTGCTCATCGTCGTGCTGGCGCCGCTGCTGCTTCCGGGAACGAGGCTGAGGCCGGTGCACATCGGCGCGGCGGTGGTGGGTTTTGCCGGGGCGGCCATTGCCATCGTCGGGGGGCGCGGGTTGCATGGGGGTTTCGCCTGGGGCTATGTGCCGGCATGGGGATCGGCCTGCATCTGGGCAACGTTTTCTCTCGGCAGCCGGCGCCTGGCGCAGCAAGGTCGCGGTTTCCCCACGGCCGCCATCGGCCTGTTCGCGCTGCTGTCCGGGCTGCTGGCGCTGGCCTGCCACGCGGCGCTGGAGCCGGCCGTGCAACTCACGGTGCCTGAGCTGAGGCGCATCGCCGTGCTCGGCCTGGGGCCGCTGGGTGCGGCGTTCTACCTCTGGGACCGCGCCCTCAAGCTGGGCGACCCGCGCACCCTCGGCGTGCTCAGCTACCTCACCCCGCTGGCGTCCACCGCGCTGCTGGTGTGGACCACCGGCCGACCGTTCACCGGGTCCCTCGGTCTGGCCGCGCTGCTCATCGTCGGCTCGGCCCTCGTGGCCGTGCGAGCGAAGGCCTGAGCGTTCCCCTGCTCGGCTGCAGGGCCGCGGCTGCAACCGAAGCCGGCCCGAGGTCGCCGCGCCTGCTTCGTCGTCGCGTCTGACCTGCCCGCAAGGGCCGGCCGGACCTCGGCGCGCATGCATCACGCCGGGCCGCATCCGGTTTGTAAATTCCACTTCACACAGTTCGCCCGCTGCGCAGCCGGGGGCTGCAATGCCGTGCGCTTGGCCGCCATGCGGGCTTCAAGAATGTCGCATTTTTGGCAAATCGGGAGCACAAATGGTTTTGTTACATCCCGTTGCGTTGTAAATCGGCGAAAACGCGAAATTTTGCACAACTGAGGACCGATCAACTCCTTAGCATCCTCACCGCATTCATTCACCAGTGTGGATCTGACTGAACCAAGGACATTCTCCATGTTGAAACTGCACATTTGCCGCGTTGCCGCCGGTTTTATCGCAACTCTCGGTCTGATTGGCATGGCCAGCGCACAGCAAGCGCAGGTCAGCTCGACCTTGCAGGTGGAGCGCGTCGTCATGGTGGACGCCAAGCCCGTGCTCAAGCCTGTCACTGCGGGTCAGCCTGGCGATGTCCTCGAATACCGCGCCAGCTACGACAACCACGGCGACAAGCCGGCCAACGGTTTCGTCGCCGAACTGCCGATTCCTGCCGGAACCACCTACGTCGCCCACAGCGCCCAGCCGGCCAATGCCATGGCCAGCACCGATGGCGTGCACTTTGCCGCCATGCCGCTGATGCGCATGGTCAAGATGGCCAACGGAACCACGGGCCCGCAGCCGGTGCCGCTGGCCGATTACCGCGCCTTGCGCTGGAGCCTGGGCAATCTGCCCCCCGGCAAGCATGTGCAGGTGCAAGCCCGCGTCCAGGTCGATCCGGTTGCCGCCGCAACGGCGACGCCGCCGGCCAAGCCTTGAGCGATCGCTTGAATGCGTCGTCCCGGTCACCTGCCTGCGCGTGTGGCCACTCTTTTTTCTCGCCGTTCTTGCGCCACGTGCGCACGTTGCATCCAGCCTAGGGAGTTCACCGTGAGTTCAATCCGTTTCACTGCATCGTCACCAGGGGGCTGGTCCTCCGGTGGCCTGCTGCGCCGCGCTGCGGCCTGGCTGGCTGCCGGTGCGCTGGCCCTTGCCGCGGCCACGGGCGCGCATGCCGCGCCGCCACCGGCCGGCACATCCATCAGCAACCAGGCCTCGGCCACCTACACGGACGGCTCCGGCGTCACGCGCACCGTCACCTCCAACGTGGTGCAGACGACGGTGACCCAGGTTGCCAGCCTGACGCTGACGCAAAACGGCGCGCAGACCGCGACCCCGGGCAGCGTGGTGTACTACCCCCACACCCTGACCAACACCGGCAACGGCAGCGACACCTTCAACCTGAGCACGTCCAACACCGGCGCGTTCAGCATGAGCAATGTGCAGATCTTTGCCGACAACGGCAGCGGTCAGCCCACGGGCCCGGCGATCACGTCCACCGGGGCGCTGGCGGCTGGCGCGGCGTTCAAGTTCATCGTCGTTGGCACCCTGCCGGCCACGGCGACCCCGGGCCAGACCAACGCCATCACCGTCACCGGTACCAGCGTGTTCGACGCCACCAAGACGGCGAGCAACAAC
>DAIAZB010000182.1 GCA_027443745.1 Thiomonas sp.
CGATCCGGTGATGATCTGGACCCTGGTGCTGATGGCGATTGGCCTGTCTGTCGTGGCCAAGACCAAACGCAGCTCAGCGTATATTGCGGTCTTTGGCTGGTGGGCCGTGATGGTCCTGGTCGGCGTGGGCGCGGCAGCGGCGTTCTCCTGATCCAGCTCCGATTTCACGAACCTCGAGCGCACGACTCAGCCACTCTAAATCGACGCAAACAGGAGGCACGAAGTGACCGACCCCGCAGACTTCGCCCAACCATCCCCAGCGCCTGGTCCTGCCACTCCTTCTCAATCAGACATCGCGGCATCGGCTCCACCACTCTCTCCGCTTGCCTGCGCTGCGGGTGTTTTTTATCGCCCCACGCGCGTATTCCGTTCCCTTGCACACCGGCCCACCTGGTGGGCGCCATTTCTGCTCACCATGGCTGTCTTTTTCCTCTTCTACTTCGGCACCGTCGCACGATTCGACTACCAACACGCTTTGCAACAGGCCCTTCAGCATCCGACCGAACAGAACTGGCAACTGACACGCATGCCACCAGCGCAACTTGCGCTGGCCCAAAGATACCTCACGCGCTCCGTTCGCTACGCCTGGATCGGCGGACCGATTCTCATCCTGCTTTACCTCGGTATCGAGGCCGCTGCTCTGCTTGGGATATTCCGCCTGGCTTTTCATGCCGATGTAAATTTTCGCCAGGTCAATGCAGTCGTCTGGCACGCGAGCCTGCCAGGCCTGCTCTCCTTTCTTCCCCTGGCCATGAAACCGTTTTTCGGCCACGCGCTGGACTCGGTCCAGTTCAAGAACCTTGGCTACGCCGATCTCGGTTACTACCTCAACCCAGCCACCACTCCCAAAGCGCTTTATGCCGTCGCCAGTTCCATCAATCTCTTCACCCTCTGGGCGCTTCTCCTTCTGGCCATCGGTCTGGTCGTCGTCGCACGGACAAAACGCATCCACGGCGTCATAGCAGCACTCGTCTGGTGGATCGTCCGGTGGATTGCGATGATCTTCCTCGCCGTGCTGGCCAGCGTAGCTTTGGTCATCGTTTAGCGCAGTTTCGCTCCAGGTGCTTGCAGCCGAAACCCTTTCGGAGTGGCTTTTCCTCAATGCAAAGCCACACGAGCAACTGTTCGACTGTTTCGACAATGCGCGAAAAGGCTCCCCGGCGCGCCCTCGACACAAAAATCAACGGGCCGGAATCGCTTCCGGCCCGTCTCATCGTTCCCTTTGTCGCTTCTGTTCGCAGCGGTCATTCGGTCCAGCGGCGCATCACCAGCGAAGCATTGATGCCGCCGAAGCCGAAAGAGTTCGACAGCGCTACGTCAAAGCTCGCGTCGATCGCCCGGTTGGGGACGTAATCGAGCACACAGTCGTCGCCGGGAGTGCCCAGATTCATGGTCGGCGGAATCCGCTGGTTGATCAGGGCCATGGCGGTGATGCCCGCTTCCAGCCCTCCGGCCGCACCGAGCAGGTGGCCGGTCATGGACTTGGTGCTGCTTACCTTGAGCCTGCCGCTGGTGGCATGCTCGCCAAAGACCAGCTCGATCGCGCGGGATTCGTTGCCATCGCCTGCCGGGGTCGAGGTGGCGTGCGCGTTCACATAGCCCACCTGGTCGAGGGCAACGCCGGAGTCTCGCAACGCCGCGCGCATG
>DAIAZB010000183.1 GCA_027443745.1 Thiomonas sp.
GGACGGTAAGCGGGTTGCGGCGGTGCGTAGCCCGGCGCGGGAGGCGCGTAGCTGGGCGGGGGCACGTAGCGCGGCGCCGCATAGCCCGGCACCTGCGCGCCGCGCGAGTACATGCACTGCTGGTAGGCGATGTTGTAGGCGCGTTGCGCCCCGCCCTGGGTGTCGCTGTAGGTGCCGGCACCGCCGGCACTGCCGGCCAGCAGCCCAAGGCCAGCGCCCACGCCCGCGCCCTGGCTGTTGCCGCCGATCAGGGCACCGGCCGCGGCGCCCAACACGGCACCCGTGGCGCCCGAAACCAGGCCCGAATTGCTCGCGGACTGGCTATAGCCGGCAATGCGCTGCGCCGCGAAGTTGCGGCAGGAGGCGTCGATGGCCTGAAACTGATCGAACGGCATGCCTGGGGCCGGCATCACGGCGATGGTCGGGCCCAGGGGCGCCGAGGCGCATCCGGCCAGCAACAAGGCCGAGGCCACGGCACTCAGGCCAAGGAAGGGAAATTTGCGCATGGTGTTCATCCTGCGAGTCGGAAGGGTCGTCGGGAAATCAGCGGTTGGAACAGATCGGAGAGGCGGATCGGAAGAGCACTCGAGACCGGATTGTCGCCACTGGTTCAGCGCCTTGTTCAAGAGCGGCTCAAGCCTCACGGGGGCATGGGCGCAACGGGGTTTGGCATGTTGTCGCTCCATGCAATCAACGCTTGGCCGGTGGGACGGGAGGCGCGGGTGGGGGCGCGGGCTGCGCCAGAACCTGCGCCCAACCTGCCGGGCAGGCGGCGATCTGCGGGTAGTACCCCGCCGGATTGCTGCAGTAATACCAGTAGGAGGGGGGAGCCGGGCCCAGGGGCAGGTTCTGCACCTGGATGCGTTGCGGCGGCGCCTGCACCACCATGGGTGGCGCATAGACCCAGGCGTTGAAGCCGGGGCCCCAGTCGTCGCCCCAGCCACCGCCCCAGTCGCCGCCACCCCAATCGCCACCACCCCAGCCGCCCTCGTCGTCGCCACCATCCCAGTCGGTGTACACCGGCTTGGCCACGCTGGTGCTCCAGTGGGTAGGCCCTTGCGCCTGCGCCGCCGGAGTCAGGATCAGCGAGAGGGTCAAAGTCAGCGCCAGGGTCCCCAGCACACCGAACACGCCGCCGGCCGAGCGGCCGACGCGATGCGAGTCAAAAGAGTCGTTCATCATCAAGCACCTCTCACGATTCGACTGTAACGAGCCAGCCCAGTTCCTGCCGACACCCCGGAAAAAAACGGCCAGGTACGCGGGGGAACGTGCCTGGCCTCAAGCTCGGTTTGCCACGAGGAGAGGTTCGGGCAGAATCAATCTAGCTCTGGTTTTTGTCCCGCCGATGTGCGCAGTTTGAAGATCTGTTTCTGCTGTGCCCGAGGGGTTCCGGCCATGCGCGCTGTGCCTGCAGCCGTGCGCCGGATTGGCAGCGCGCAGCACCGGCTTTGTTCAGTGGCCTTGGCCGCCCGGGCCTTGATCCTGACCGTGGCCTGGGCCGTGGCCACGGTCGTTGCCGCGCCCGTGGTCTTGCTGTCGCCCCTGCCCATGCTCCGGACCATGTCCAGGACCATGGCCTTGCGGCGGGCCGTAGGGTCGCTGCCGCGTCTCGCCGGCCGCACGGAAATGGCGCCAGTGCGGGTCGCGGCCATACTGGCGCGCCTGCTCCTGGTAGCGGCCCCAGTCGCGGTCGTGGAAGCGGCGCAGCTGCGGCGGCGGGCCGGGCAGGCGGTTCCACGGCCCGCCGTAGTGCGGTCCGCGGTACCAGCCGCCGCCATCGTTGTAGTAATACGCCCCGCCGAGGTAGAAGATGGGCTGCTGCACCCCCAGGGCAACATAAGCCCCGAGCGCCGGCATCCACACCATTGACGGCGGCGCCATGACCACCGGAGGCGGGTAGACGGGTTGGACGACGATCGGCTGCGGGGCGTACACCGGCGGCGGCGTGCCGATGCTGAACTGAATGCTGACCGGCGGTCCATCCGCATGCGCCAGGACACCTGCGCCCAGCAGGCCCAGGGCCACGAGTGTGCGCAGGTCGAGGAGGGATCGCATGTTCATGGTGGTGCCTTGTTGAAAAAACGCATGGTGCCCGACGGGTTCTCGATCGTTCCTCTCGCTCGTCGGGGCCTCGGCAAAGGGGCAGCCTGAAGGCATGCTCAGGATCCATCATGCCATGCCGTTGACAACACGGGCCTGGATCGACCCCCTGCCGCGCCAGCTTGTTGACTGGTGTTCGTTGGGCACAAACCCAAAGGGCACCGCAGACCTATGTTGGCCCCGTCCTGTTGCTGCATTGTGTCCGGTCATCCGTGACGGGTGGAGGCAAGCTGTGCTCAACCCGCCCGCACCACGGAGCCCCGGAGCACTGCTGCTCGAACCTCATCCCCCAAAATAGCCCGGCAGAATTTTCTCGTGGGTCGTTGGCGGGTTGTCGGCCAGCAGATGCGGGTCGGTGGTGACGATGATCAGGCCGGCCATCGGGTCGCCGAAGCCGTGGACTGTGGGTCGCTTCTTCGGCATGGTGCGGCCGCCCGGCTCCTGCATCAGTTCGGCGTGAACGGAGCAGTAATAGAACTTCAATCCGGCGTGGTTGAAGTCGACGGCGTAAGTGCTCACCTTGTGTCCCGGCCCTGGCGTGCCGGTCACGGCACCTTCGAAGCGGGGGTTGGACTTGCCGGTGAGCGGGTTGTAGCCGACGATGGTGTGCGCTCCGGTGTCCTGGTTGACGAACACCACGTCTTGCCCGGGACGCACGGCCACCACGTTTTCCAGGAACATGTTGGCGCCGTTCATGTGGACATAGATCGGCGCAGGCTTGTGGGCCGGTGCCGTGGCCGCCAGGCCAAGCGGAGCGAACAAGGCGCAGGCGAGCAGCGCGGCAGCAACCGGCAACGGGCGTACGGCGGCGTGAGGGGCGCGGGTTGCGAAAGTGGCTTGGGTCATGGCGATGTCCTTGGCGATGGAGTGGAAGGAGGAAGGACGGCAGCGCCCATCGCGGCGCGTCCGCCGGGGACGGGAATCCGGCACTTCTGCGAGGCCTGATCGGCAGTCCATGCAGACATGCCGAACTGGTTGGACGGGTGTTCACCTGCCGAGTTCATGGGTGGCACGCAAGCGCAGCACTCAGGCATGACTTTCGCCCTGCGCCGGCGCCACACCGAAGCGCAGCGCCAGTTGCGGCAGCACGAACAGGTTGTACAGCAGGCTGGTGAGCAGGCCGCCGAGCAGGGCCACGGCCATGGGCCCCTCGATTTCGCGGCCCGGCGCATGCAGCCCCAGTGCCAGCGGCAGCACGCCAAGCGCTGTGACCATCGTGGTCATGACGATGGCGGCGAGGCGGTCGGCCACGGCGCGCAGCAGGGTGTCGGCGTTCCAGGCCAGGCCATGCTCGCGCTGCAACTGGTCGGCGTGGGCGAAGATGAGGATGGCGTTGCGCAGGCTGATGCCCATCAGTGCCAGCAGGCCGATGACCGCGCCCAGCGACAACACGCCGCCGACCAGCCAGGCCGCGAGCACTCCGCCCGCCCAGGCCACGGGCACCGACAGCAGCACCAGCAGCACTTGCCGCGCGGTGGTGGATGCGGCCTGGCGCGGGGTGATCGCCGCCGCATCGCCGGCGGCGCTGGCGGCGTTGCGCCCCAGGGCCATGGACAACAACAGGATCAGCCCGGCGAACACGCCGAGCACGTCCACCCCGAGCCGCTGCAGCGTGGCGCTGCGCTGCGCCGCATCGCCCTGGAACTGCAGGGTGACGCCGGGCGGCACTCGAACCTGCGCATGAATGGCCGCCTGGGCGCGCTGCACGAAGCCGGTGATGTTGGCCGACGTGGTCGATGCCAGCACCGTTTGCACCCGCTGCCCACCGAGGTGGCGAATGTCCGACGGGCCGCTGGCGGCGCTGATGCTGGCCAGCTGGGCCAGCGGCACGAAGCCCAGCGACGGGGTGCGGATGAGCAAGTCGCCCAGCACCTGCGGGTTGTTGCGCGCGGTGCGCGTCAGCACCACGCGCACCGGCACCGGCACCGAGCCGTGGAACACCGTGCCGGCGCTGCTGCCGGCAAAGGCGGTGTGGATGGCCTGCAGCACCGGCAGCGGCTGCAGG
>DAIAZB010000184.1 GCA_027443745.1 Thiomonas sp.
GCACTGGCACGCAGTGGCATCGGCGCGCTGACGTTGATCGATCTCGACCACGTCGCCGAGTCCAACATCAACCGCCAGATTCAGGCGCTCGACTCCACGCTCGGCATGGCCAAGGTTCGCGCTCTGGGATCCCGCATCACCGACATCAACCCTGCGTGCAGGGTGTACGAACTGGAAGACTTCGCCAGCCCCGACAACCTCGCCAGCCTGATCCCTGCGAACGCACAAGCCCTGCTCGACTGCTGCGATCAGGCCCGCACCAAAGCCGCGCTGGCCGCACACGAGCTGCAGAACGGAGTGGCCATCATCATGGCCGGCGCCGCAGGCGGCAAACGCCAACCCCAGCAGGCGCAGATCCTGGACCTGGCCGCGGTTCGCCACGACCCTCTGCTCGCCAAGGTGCGCTATCGCCTGCGCCGTGTACATGGCGCGCCGCGCAACGGCCCCATGGGCGTGCCCTGTGTCTGCTCCGCCGAGCCCGTATCCATGAACACGCCGGGCGATGGTGCTCAGGCCGGCGAGGCCCCGCAAGGCCTTAACTGCGCTGGCTATGGCTCCAGTGTCATGGTCACAGCCACTTTCGGCATGGTTGCTGCCAGCCTGGCACTCGAAGCCGTGATGCAGCCGATGCGCCCACCATGCGAGCGCATGTGAATCCTCCACGCCATTGGTCCAAGAAGCTGCTCCATGGCCTTTGCTATCATGATGAGCTTTGGGTCGTTAGCTCAGTCGGTAGAGCAGCGGACTTTTAATCCGTTGGTCGCGTGTTCGAGTCACGCACGACCCACCAATGAATTCAACGGCTTAGGCCACTTTCGGTCTAGGGCGTGTTAACACTAATTGAGTTGAGCATGCGAGTCGTGAGACACTTCGTGCATGGAAATCACGCAAGCCCAATTCGCCCAGATCGAGCATTGCCTGCCTGTGCAGCGAGGCAACGTCAGCCTGTCCAACTTGAACGTGTTGAATGCGATCCTGTATGTCGCAGAGCACGGCTGCAAGTGGCGCGGCCTGCCCAAGCGGTTCGGCAACTGGCACACCATCTACACGCGCATGAATCGCTGGTCAAAGTCCGGCGTCATGGACCGAGTGTTCGAGGAACTGCAGCAGTCTCAGGTTGTGCGCATCAAGATCGAGGCCGTGTCGCTGGACTCCACCAGCATCAAGGTGCATCCGGATGGCACCGGGGCGTTAAAAAAAACGGCCCGCAAGCCATCGGCAAGTCCCGAGGCGGATGGAACACCAAGATTCATCTGGTTGCCGCGGATGCTCGCACGGCCATAACGTTCTCACTGTCGCCGGGGCAGGCGCACGACGCGCCCGAAGGGCGAGCGCTGTTGAGCCGGTTGGGCGCTCCGAACCGACCGCTGCATCTGCTCATGGACCGAGCCTACGAAGGCAACGAGACGCGGCAGTTGGCACTCGACCTGGGCTTCATCCCCGTCGTGCCGCCACTGAAGACTCGGATCGAACCCTGGGAGTACGACCGCGAGATGTACAAGCGCCGCAATGAAGTCGAGCGATTGTTCCGGCGCCTCAAGGGCTTCCGTCGCATCTTCTCGCGCTTCGAGAAGCTCGATGTAATGGTCCTCGGCTTCATCAGCTTTGCGCTGATCGCCGATGGGCTGCGGTTGTGTTAACAGGCCCTAGGCGCAACTCGCGAAATCGGCGCGAGTTGCGATCGGGCTCGCGCTACGGCGCGTGCGCGCTTCGCAGCATCCGCTTCTGCGGGGACAGATCGACGCATTCGACGCCACGCCTGGCGCCGCCGTCCAAATGGCCGAGAAGGAGGCGGTAGGTGTCGAGGTCGAACACCGTGGCCGTGTCGCCGGATTGCAGGATGTGTTCGACTTCGCCCTCGTCGAGCGCAGTTCCGAGATGGCTCCATTGGTCGAACACGTGCAACTCACTGCGCTGGCTCGCGGGGTTCCATTCGCGCACACCGATCGGCCCGGGATAGGGCCAGTTTCTGAGACGCTGCGCGGCCAGCGCCATGCGCAGGCGCAGATGGTGGTGTTCCGGACTTTCGCCGCCGCAGCACACGCCGGCGCAGCGGCCGAGCTGATGCGAAAAGCAGCGCCCCTTGCCCGACTCCAGGCCGAGCGCACGCGGACAGAGTCGGTGCGTGTCGGCCAGTTGGCGCAACGCCTCGACAGCCTGGCGCTTGCTGCGGTAGGCGCCATAGAGCCGGCCGAAATCGCGCGGGCGCAGCGCCTCGCCACCGACGAGGGCCAGCAACGGCCATGACGACGGATCGTCGGCAAGGCACCAGGCGCACAGTTGCCGCTCGCGGCGCAACTGGCGGTTGAGCACCGGCTGCAGCTTCTTGACAAGGCGTGCCTCCAGCAGCAGGGCGCCGAATTCACCGGCGGTCTCGATGCACTCGATGCGGCGCACCTCCTGCGCCAGGCGCATTTCCCGCGCGGCGCGGTGGTCGGCCTGGAAATGCGACATCACCCGCCGGCGCAGGCTCACGCTCTTGCCGATGTACAACGGGATCTCGCCCTCGCCCCACATCAGGTAGACACCGCATCCACTCGAGATGTGTTCGATCGGCGTTTGCAACTGGGAGGGCAGGCTCGGCGCTTCACCGAGCAGCGCGACGGCAGCGTCTTGCAGTGCCTCGGCGCCACGCTCAGCGCGCACCGCGTCGAGCCAAGCCTGCAGCAGTTGAACATCGCCCATCGCGCGGTGGCGAGAGGCGGTTGCGAGGCCGTGACGGCGCATGATCGCGTCCAGGCCATGGCCGCGCGCCTGCGGGTATAGCCGGCGCGACATGCGCACGGTGCACAGCGTGCGCACGCGCAGATCGACGCCCTCGCGGGCCGCGGCGTTCTTCAGAAAACCGTGGTCGAAGCGCACGTTGTGCGCCACCAGCACGGCGCCGTCGAGCAGATCCAGCAGCCGGGGCAGCACGTCGGGAAAACGCGGCGCGGCGGCGACCATGGCATCGTCGATGCCGGTGAGCCGCTGAATGAACAGCGGGATCGGGCAGGCGGGGTCGACCAGGGTGTCGAGCCTGGCGACTTCGCGGCCGTGCTCCATGCGCACCGCGGCGATTTCGGTGATGCGGTCGTGCACCGGGTTGGCGCCGGTGGTTTCCAGGTCCAGCAGCACGTAGCAGGGCAGCATGCCCGCATTGTGCGGCATGGGTCATGGGTGCAGCGATGGCCCGGCGCGGCACTGCGGCTGCGGGGGACATGCTGCGTGCGCAGCGTGGTGAGCCGCGCCGGGGCGAACGGTCGGATGCGATGCAGCGGCGAACGGATCGCCAGCCCAGCGCGCAGTTTCAGGCGCGGCCCAGGGCGCCGGCGGCGGGACGCCCGGCGCAAGGCATCGCACGCCGCGGCCGTTTTCTACAATGCGGGCTTTGCCTGCATGCGCCCCCATGGCGTTGCCAGCCAAGCGCGCCGCACCGTGCGGTCCGCGGCAGCCGGCCGGGCGCATCCTCGAAAGCCAACAGCCATGAGCCTCAAATGCGGCATCGTCGGCCTGCCCAACGTCGGCAAGTCCACCCTGTTCAACGCGCTGACCCAGAGCGCGATTCCCGCTGAAAACTATCCCTTCTGCACCATCGAGCCCAACGTGGGCGTGGTGGAGGTGCCCGATGCGCGCATGGGGCAGCTAGCCGCCATCGTCAAACCGCAGCGCATCGTGGCGGCCGTGGTGGAGTTCGTCGATATCGCCGGTCTGGTGGCGGGCGCCTCGCAGGGCGAGGGGTTGGGCAATCAGTTTCTCGCGCACATCCGCGAGACCGATGCCATCGTCAACGTCGTGCGCTGCTTCGACGACGAGAACGTGATCCATGTGGCCGGCCGCATCGACCCGCTGGCGGATCTTGCCGTGATCCAGACCGAGCTGTGCCTGGCCGACCTCGGCACCGTGGAAAAGGCCATCCACCGTCTGAACAAACAGGGCCGCTCCGGGGACAAGGACGCGCTGAAAACCGCCGAGTTGCTGCAGCGCTGTGAACAGGCACTGAACCAGGCGCAGCCCGTCCGCGCCATGGGTTTGTCCGGCGACGAGATGGCGCTGATCCGGCCGCTGTGCCTGATCACCGCCAAGCCGGCGATGTTCGTCGGCAACGTGATGGAAGACGG
>DAIAZB010000185.1 GCA_027443745.1 Thiomonas sp.
GAACGATGCCGGCACGCTGGCCGAGTACCTGCGCAATCCCAAGCTGATGGGGCTGGCGCGGCAGGAGGCGCAGCGCACACTGCGTTTCATCATCGGCTACCGGCTGCTGCGCGACTTGCGCCGCGGCTGGCGTTTCAACAACCCGAACCTCGACCAGCTCGGCTTGCTGGCCATCCGCTACCGCGATCTCGATACGTTCTGCGCCGACGACACGGTCTTCGCCAGGCACGCGACGCTTGCCAGGCTCAGTGCGGTCGACCGCGCGCGCTTGTGTCAGATCCTCTTCGATGCCATGCGGGGTGGCCTGTGCCTGGAGAGCCGCTACCTCGATCCCGTCGAGCAGGACAAAACCCGCACCAGCGCCTACACCTATCTGAACGAGCGCTGGGCGCTTGCCGCCGATGAGCAACTGGAAACGGCCAGGTATCTGATCACCGGCAAGCGCCCCGAATTCAAGGGCAGGCCGCGCAGCGATCTGGTCACCGGCGGCCCGCGTTCGCGGTTGCTGCGCCAGGTCAAAGCCGCGGCCTTTTGGAAAGACAGTGCCCTGGCCCGTGAGAGCATGCACTGGAAATCGGCGCAGTGGGTCGAACTGATCGAGTCCACCCTGGCTGCTGCGAGTAACTATGGCTACGTGCAAAAGCACGACCTCGATGCACAGGTCGTCGGCTGGCGTCTCAACGCGACGACACTGGACTGGTGCTTGACCGCCGCCGAGCCCCAGGCCTCATGTAGCAAGTCCAACGCCTTCTTCCACCAGCTCTATCTCAGCGTCGCCGAGTTGCTGCGTGAGCCCAGCCACCCCTTATTCGATTTCGAGGCCCAGGAGCACACCGCGCAGGTCGATGCCGACCGTCGTCAACTGCTCGAGCAGCGCTTCCGCTACACCGAGAAAGACCGCAATGACTGGGCCAGCAACCCGGCACACGATGCGCCGCTGGAGCGACTCCCGCTGATGTTCTGCTCGCCCACCATGGAGCTGGGCGTGGATATTTCCGCGCTCAATACGGTGTACCTGCGCAACGTGCCGCCCACGCCGGCCAACTACGCGCAGCGCAGTGGTCGCGCCGGGCGCTCGGGCCAGCAGGCGCTGGTCATCACGTACTGTGCGGCGCAAAGCCCGCACGATCAGTGGTTTTTCCACCATGCCGCAGAGATGGTGCACGGCGTGGTCAGGCCGCCCACGCTTGATCTGGCCAATCGCGATCTGGTGGAAAGTCATTTGCACGCGGTCTGGCTGGCCAGCGCCCAAGTGGCCTTGCCATCGAGCATTGCCGAACTGCTTGATCTGGGCCAACCCGACATGCCATTGAAAGCGGCGTATCAAGCTCCCTTCGATGACTCTGACGTGCGGTCGCGCGCGCAAGCCAGTGCCGCCCGCGTCATCGCGCAGTTGCAAACCGACCTCGATCGCAGCGACTGGTTTGCACCCGACTACGTCCATAAGGTGATCGAACAGGCTGCGCGAAGCTTCTCGCGCGCGCTGGAACGCTGGCGTGTGCTCTATAACGCCACGCGCGCGCAGATGGCCATGGCCGACCAGCTCGTCAAAAGCCACACCGCCTCCAACAGCGAGCGCCAGAACGCGCAGCGCCGCTATGGCGATGCGGCGCGTCAATACGCCGTACTGCTCAAGACCGGCAACACCCAGAACTCCGATTTCTACAGCTACCGCTATCTGGCCAGCCAGGGTTTCCTGCCCGGCTACAACTTTCCACGCCTGCCGCTGATGGCCTGGATTCCTGCGCGAGGCAGCACCGGCAGCAGCAAGGACGATGAAGGCAGCATGGTCAGCCGACCGCGCTTTCTTGCCCTGTCGGAATTCGGCCCACGCAGCCTCATCTATCACCAGGGCCGCATGTATCGCGTGGTGCGCGCCAAGCTCAATGTCGGCTCGGCCGATCACGTCTCCGGCGACAGCCGACTCGCCACCATCGCTTCAAGGGTCTGCAGCCAGTGTGGTTACGGGCACGTGGGTGAATCCGGCGCGGGTGAACCGCTGGCCGAGCGTTGCGAAAACTGCGCTGCCCTGCTCACCGAACACGACTGGGTGCGCGAGCTGTATCGCATCGAGACCGTGGAAACCGTGCCGGTCGAGCGCATCTCGATCAACGATGAGGATCGCCAGCGCCAAGGCTTCGAACTGCAGACCACATACCGCTTCCTGCCGGGGCCCGAAGGGCAGATCCTGAAGCGCAAGGCGCAGGTCAGGCTGGGGGCCGAGGCGCTGGCCGAACTGACCTATGCGCCGGCCGCACGCCTGTGGCGCATCAACCGCGGTTGGCGCCGGCGCAAGGACAAGGCGCAACTGGGTTTCTACATCAACCCCATGACCGGCGCCTGGAGCAAACAGGACGACCCCGGCGCGAGCGAGAGCAAGGAGAGCGACGAGGTGCTGCTCGACAAGGTGGCCAACCAGCGCATCGTGCCTTTCGTCGAAGATCATCGGAACCTGCTGATCCTGGCCCCGCTGCGCGAGCTTTCCATCGAGGCCATGTCTACCCTGCAGGCGGCGCTCAAGCGCGGCATCGAGATGACGTTCCAGATCGAGGAATCCGAGCTGGTCGCCGAGCCGCTGCCCACCGGCGATGCACGCCGCGCGCTGCTGTTCTACGAGGCCGCCGAAGGCGGCGCTGGCGTGCTCACGCGTCTGGCCAGCGATCCAGCCAGCCTGGCGCAGGTCGCCAGTCGAGCGCTGCAGCTCATGCATTACCAAAAGCCCGCGGGCGCCTGGCAGACCGGCGCGCTGCAGGAGCAGCTCGATGCCAACGGTCAGCGTATCTGCGAGGCGGGCTGCTACCAATGCCTGCTGTCCTATTACAACCAGCCCGATCACCCGCATATCGATCGCCACGACGCCGACGCCCTCGCCCTGCTGGTGGCGCTCGCTAATGCCCAGGTGCAGCCGCTTGCCAGCAGCCCACCATCAGCACCAGCGCCGGCTGCAACCGACGCGCAAGACCGGATCGCGCAATGGCTGCTTGCACTGAAGGCCGCCGGCTTGCACCAGCCCGATGCCACGCGCGTGCCGGTCGATCAAGGTGCCGTCACCGCAGCGGCGCAATATCAGGCAGCGCGTGTTCTGGTGTTCGTTCACCCGCTCGCCTCCGAGCAGGTTGCCCGGCTCGCCGACAAAGGCTGGCGCGTGCTGGATTGTTCCGATCCAGCGCAATGGGCGGTCCAGTTCTCCACACATGCTGACGTGTTTGGCCTGCCTGCGGCCACTCCGCCGGGGGGCAGTCGATGACCGTGCTCGAACACGACTTCGCCGCGGGCGCCCTGGTGCGTGCGCGTGGCCGCGAGTGGGTGGTGCAAAGCGACTCGCGCCATGACTGGCTGCGTCTGCGTCCGCTGGGCGGTGCTGATGACGACAGCATCGTCCTGATCCCTGAGCTTGAGCTGCAAGACATCGCAGCCGCCACCTTCCCATGGCCCGATCCCCAACAACCCGGCAACCATGCTGCGGCCTTGCTGTTGCGCGACGCACTACGCCTGAAGCTGCGCGCTGGAGGCGGGCCGTTTCGTGCCTTCGGCAACATCGCCGTGGAACCGCGCGCCTACCAGCTCGTGCCGCTGCTCATGGCCCTGCGCCTGTCCACCGTGCGCCTGCTGATTGCCGATGACGTGGGTGTGGGCAAGACCATCGAAGCCGGGCTGATTGCACGCGAGCTGCTGGACCGCGGTGAAATCCAGCGCCTGGCCGTGCTGTGTCCGCCGCATCTGGTCGAGCAATGGCAGGGCGAACTTGAAAACCGCTTCAATCTGCACGCCGTCGCGCTCACCGCGTCTTCTGCCGCACGCATCGAACGCGAGCTGCCGCACGGCATGGGCCTGTTCGATCACCACTCCGTCGCCGTGGTCAGCCTCGACTACATCAAGAGCGAGCGTCATCGCGAGCATTTCCTTGCCATCGCGCCCGAGTGCGTCATCGTCGACGAAGCCCACACTTGCGCCACGGGCGGGCAGGGCAGGCAACTGCGGTTCCAACTGCTGCTACGACTGTCCGCCGACGCCAACCGCCACCTGATCCTGCTCACTGCTACGCCGCACTCGGGCGATGAGGCTGCCTTTTATAATCTGCTGTCGCTGCTCGATGCGCGCTTTGCCGATCTGCAGGACCGTACCTCGGCCAGCGACCCGCTGCGCCAGGATCTGGCGCGTCACTTCGTGCAGCGCCGGCGCAAGGACATCGCCGAATGGCAGACCGAGACCGGCGATGGCCGCGGCTTCCCGCGGCGCATGAAAACCGAGATCACCTATCCGCTCAGCGGCGAGTGGGGCGCGTTTTTTGATGCGGTGCAGGGCTACTGCCGCGACCTCGCCGAATCCCATGCGCAAAGCGACGCTGGCGGCGCCCGGCTGATCTGGTACGCCA
The DNA here is from genome assembly GCA_027443745.1 of Thiomonas sp. Next base: position 4,376 of record DAIAZB010000185.1, read on the forward strand.
CACTGGCGCTGCTGCGCTGCGTGGCCTCATCGCCCGCTGCTGCAGTGAAGGCGCTGACCACCCGACTCGATGGCACGCTGAGAGATGACGACCTGCTCGCCGACGAACGCCTGTACGACGGTCAAGCAGACGATCTCAGCAGCAACGATCTCGAACCGCCCGCGCAACTGCAGGATGCCGGACACCTGCAAGCTCTGATCGCCGAAGCGCGGCGCCTCTGCGGCACCGCTGGCGACCCCAAACTGGCGGTGCTGATCCAGCATGTGCGTGCACTGCTGCAAGACGGTTTTCAGCCCGTCGTGTTCTGTCGCTACATCGCCACCGCGCACTATGTGGCCGAGCACCTCAAGCATGCATTTCCGCAGGTCAGCATCGACGCCGTCACTGGCGAATACACCCCCGAGGAGCGCCGCGAGCGGGTGGAAGCGCTGGCAGACGGCGAAACCCGCATCCTCGTCGCAACCGACTGCCTGTCCGAGGGCATCAACCTGCAAGAGTGGTTCACCGCCGTCGTGCATTACGACCTGGCCTGGAACCCCACCCGTCACGAGCAACGCGAAGGCCGCGTCGACCGCTTCGGCCAGCAGGCACCGGAAGTTCGCTGCACCATGCTCTATGGGCAGGACAACCCGGTCGATGGCTTTGTGCTCAACGTCATTCTGCGCAAGGGCGAAGCGATCGAGAAAGAACTCGGCGTGCTGGTGCCCATGCCCGAGGACGAAGCCCGCATCAACCAGGCGCTGGTCAAGGCCGCGCTGATGAAGCGCAGCGAGGCGCGTTTGCCGCAACTGGGCTTCGACTTCGGCGAGCCCGAAGCCATCCTCGCGCCGCTGCAGGCGCAGTGGCGCAACGCGCTGGAAAAAGCCAAGGCCAACCGTACCGTGTTTGCCCAGCGCCGCATCCGCCCCGACGAAGTGCTGCCCGAGTGGCGCAAACAGCAGCAGGCGCTCGGCACCCAGGCCGACGTGCAGCGCTTCGTGCACAGCGCCTGCGCCCGCCTCAACGCCCCGCTGGAGAAAGCCCGCAACGGCCAGTTCCGTCTGCTGCCCCAGCACCTGCCCGAAGCGTTGCGCCTGCGCCTCGCCGATGAGGGCATCGACAAGCCGCTATCCATCGACTTCATCGAGCTGCACCGCAGTCATCCGCTGGTCACCACCCTGGCCGAGCACCTGCTGGAAACCAGCCTGCAAGGGGACAGTGGGCTTGCCGCGCGCTGCGCGGCCACCCTCACCGACGCGGTGGAAGTGGTCACCACGCTCTACCTGCTGCGCCTGCGCCATCAGCTCAGCTATGTGCGCCGTCGTGAGCCGTTCCAAATGATGGCCGAAGAAACCGTCACCCTCGCCGTCCGTGGGCGTAGCCAGCCAGAATCGTTGAGTGGCGATTCCGTCAATGCGCTGCTCGAATGCACCCCCACGGGCAACCTGCCGCCCGCAGCCGTACAGCGCGAAATCCGCACTGCACTGGACTTGCTGCGCGCTCGCCCGTGGCAGCTCGAAACACTGGCCAAAGAGCGTGCTGCAACCCTGCTCGAAGACCACCGCCGCGTGCGCGAAGCCGCGCGCGATGTCGGCCAATACAGCGTCAGCCCCTGCCTGCCGGTGGACGTGATCGGCGTCTACGTGCTGCTGCCAGACGCCTTGTGATGTACACTTTGATGTACATCAATCATCGGGAGTCACTGTTATGCCGGAAACCACCTTCACCGAATTGCGCAACCATGCCAAAGCGTATTTCGACCTGGTCGAAGCCGGACAGACCGTCCGCGTACTGCGCAATGGCAAAGCCATCGCCGAAATTCACCCCATTCCGCCGCAAACGCCCTCGTGGAAGCAGCGCGCGGCCCGGCCGCTCAGCCTCGGCGGCAAGGCCATCAGTCAGCTCATCCTCGAAGAACGCGGGGAGTGATGCGCGTCTATTTCGACTCCTCGGCCTTCGCCAAGCGCTATATCGCCGAATCCGGCACCGCGGAAGTGCTCGCGTGGTGCGAGCGGGCCAGCGAACTGACGCTGTCGATCATTGCCATTCCCGAGCTGATTTCGGCCTTCTGTCGCCTGCAGCGGGAAGGGCGTTTGACCCGTGCGCAATACCAGGAGATCAAAAACGCACTCATGGCCGACATTGCCGATGCGCTGATTCTTGACACCACGCCCGAAGTCATTCAGCACGCGGTTAAGGCGCTGGAAGCCAACCCCCTGCGCGGCATGGATGCCATCCATCTCGGCGCAGCCATCGCCTGCGCCGCAGAAGTTTTCGTCTCCGCCGACGCGCGTCAATGCCATGCAGCCGAAGCGCTGGGCTTGAAGGCGGTAGCGTTGTGAAGCACCGCCCACGCCAGCACCTGGCTTTTGACACCTTGCGTCTGGAAGGCGCGCTGTTCCTTCCCGATCAGCTCGAAAAAGCCGCGCTCGGCGCCGCCGATTTCCAGACCGAAGCCGACTACCGCACCCCCAAGGGCCTCAAGCTCAAGGACGACATCAGCCGCGGCTTTCAGATCGCCAGCGCGCAGCGGAGGCATTTCGCCAGCCAGTGCGAGCGCAACGATGTCGATGCCGCCGCGGCCAGCACGCTTTTCGTGCGCGAACTGCTTCGCGACGCCTTCGGCTACGCCGACATCGCGCCCATCGACGGTCTTTCCATCGGCGATCAGCGCTACCCCATCACCCTGCAGGCTGGCAGCGTGCCCGTCGTCATCGCCCCGCATCCCCTGGGGCTGGACGATGCCGATCCCCGCTTTGCCATCGCCGGCAGCGGAGCACGCAAAAAATCTGCCTTCCAGCTTGCGCAGGAGTTTCTCAACGCCAGTCCCGATCACCCCTGGGCGCTGATCAGCAACGGCCGCCTGCTGCGCCTGCTGCGTGTCTCCAGCACGCTGACCCGTCCTGGCTTTCTCGAAGTCGACCTGCAAGACCTGCTGGGCAATGCGCGCTACGCCGAATTTGGCTTCGTCTGGCGGCTGCTGCACGCCAGCCGTGCGCCGCAGCCGGGCGACGTCTGCATCTGGGAGCAATGGCGCGCCGCCGGGCAGGAGCAAGGCACCCGCGTGCGCGAAGGTTTGCGCGAAGGCGTGACCCAGGCGCTGCGGATCTTTGGCGAGGGCTTTCTCCAGCATCCCGCCAACGACGCGCTGCGCGCCGCGCTGCACGGCGGCGCGCTCAGCCAGGATGCCTATTTCCAGCAACTGCTGCGCCTGATCTACCGGCTGATCTTTCTGTTCAACATGGAAGATCGCAGCGTGCTGCATCCCGCCGACGCCAGCCCGCAGGCGCGCGCCGCCTACGCCGAGGGCTATGCCCTGGGCCGTTTGCGCGAGCGCTGCCTCAAGCGCCGCGCGCGGAACCGCTTCGACGACTACTGGCAGGCGCTGCGCATCGTGTTCAAGGCGCTGGATCAGGGCGAGCCGCGCTTGGCCTTGCCGGCGCTGGGCGGCCTGTTCGCCCCCCGGCAGTGCGCCGATCTGGATGCCGCCGGCCTTGACAACGCCCACCTGCTCGCCGCCATGCAGCACCTGCGCTGGTCAGCGCACGGCGGCACCCTGGCCCCGGTTGACTACCGCAACATGGGGCCGGAAGAACTGGGCAGCGTGTACGAAAGCCTGCTCGAACTCGTCCCCACCATCGATCTGCCTGCGCGCGCCTTCGGCTTCATCGGCCTGGGCGACAGCGAGGGCAGCACCGCCGGCAATGCGCGCAAGCTCACCGGCAGCTACTACACCCCCGACGCGCTGGTGCAGCAGCTCATCCAAAGCGCGCTCGACCCCGTCATCACCCAGCGCCTGGCCGCACGGCCCGACAACCCCACGGCGGCCCTGCTCGCCATCCGCGTCATCGACCCCGCCTGCGGAAGCGGGCATTTTCTGCTTGCCGCCGCGCGCCGCCTGGCCGAGCAACTCGCCCAACTGCGCGCCGCCGATGGTGCCGTGCAGCCGCAGCACTACCGCCACGCCCTGCGCGACGTCATCGCCCACTGCATCTTCGGGGTGGACCGCAACCCCATGGCCATCGAGCTGGCGCGCACCGCGCTGTGGCTGGAAGGGTTTGAAGAAGGCCGCCCCCTGAGCTTTCTCGACCACCACCTGCAAGTGGGCGATGCACTGCTCGGCCTCAGCAGCCTCCAGGCGCTGGAACACGGCATCCCCCAAGACGCCTTCAAGCCGCTTTCCGGCGACGACAAAGCCGTCTGCAAGGCGCTCGCGCAGGCCAACGCCGCCGGGCTGAAGCAACTCGAACGCGATCTTCACCGCGGGCAAATGCCCTTTGATTTCCACCATGTCGAAGGGCTGGACGCCCTGCGCCAGCTCGAAGCCCTGCCGCAGGACACGCCCACCGAAATCGCCACCAAGGAAACGGCTTACCGAACCTTCTTGCAGCAGGCTCGACACAGCCGCCTCGCCCACGCCGCCGACATTCTGACGGGCGCCTTCCTGCTGCCCAAAACTCCTGGCACCGCCAGCCAGGTTCCCACCAGCCAGACCCTTTACTTGGAACTGTTCACCGACGCCGCGGATATCGCCCACGTGGCGCAGCACGCCGCCGCGCAGGCCGCCTGCGCAACGGCCCGCGTGCTGCACTGGCCGCTGGCGTTTCCACAGGTGTTCGCGGCCGGCGGCTTCGATTGCGTGCTGGGCAACCCGCCGTGGGAACGCATCAAGCTGCAGGAAGAAGAATTCTTCGCCACCCGCCACCGCGACGTGGCGCAGGCCCGCAACAAGGCCGAGCGCAGCCAGCGCATCCAGTGGCTCTCCGAGGGCATGCTGGCGCGGCATCTATTCCCCGAACTGGAACACGCCGCGCCCGAATGCGCCGCCGAGCAGCGCCTGTACGCGGAATTCATCACCGCCCGCCGCACCGCCGAGGCCATGAGCCTGTTCGCCCATGTGGGCGGCGAAGACAGTGGCCGCTACCCGCTCACCGGCGTGGGCGATGTGAACACCTACGCCCTGTTTGCCGAAACTTTCGCACAAGTGGTGGCGCCCACGGGCCGCGCCGGTTTTATCGTGCCCACCGGCATCGCCACCGACGACAGCACCAAGGCGTTTTTCGCCCACATCACCCAGCACGCGCGGCTGGTCAGCCTCTACGACATCGAAAACCGCGAGCGATTGTTTCCGGCGGTGGATAGCCGCATGAAGTTCTGCCTGCTCACCCTGGGACAAGCCGCGCAAGCCGAGTTCGTGTGTTTCGCCACCCGCGTCGAACAATTGGCCGACCCGCGCCGCCGCTTCCGCCTCAGCCCCGACGAGTTCCGCCTGCTCAACCCCAACACCCTCACCTTCCCGGTGTTCCGCAGCGCGCGCGACGCCGAACTCACCCAAAAGCTTTACCGCGCCGCCCCCGTGCTCATCGACGACAACCGGCCGGACGGTAACCCCTGGGGCATCCGCTTTCTGGCGATGCTGCATATGTCCAACGACAGCCACCTGTTCCACGACGCTCCCGGCGCGGGCCGCCTGCCGTTGTACGAGGGGAAGATGGTGCAGGCTTATGACCATCGCGCGGCAAGCGTTGAGGTTAACGCGGCGAACATCGTTAGAGCAGGGCAGCCAAAGTCAACATTGCTCTCTGAGCATCAAGACCCAAATTTTTGTGTGCGACCACAATCATGGATTGACAGAAGCGAAGTGCAAAACCGGCTTGGAGAGTGGAATCGAGCGTGGATGATTGCATTCAAGAGTGTGACGAGCCCGTCTAACGAAAGGACATTCATTGCATCGTTAGTACCCGAGTGCGGGCTGGCAAACTCACTTATCGGAATCTTTCCGTCGGCAACTGACATCGGTCGCGTCGCTTGTATGTTCGCCAATTTCAACGCGATCGCGTTTGACTACGTGGCGAGAAACAAAATTGGCGGGGTCAATTTGAACTTCTTTTTAGTAAAGCAGCTTCCCATGCTTGCCCCCGACCGCTACACCGCCGCCGACCTCGCCTACATCGTCCCGCGCGTACTGGAGCTCACCTACACCGCCTGGGACTTGCAGCCTTGGGCGCAAGACTTGGGCTTCGACGGCCCTCCGTTCGCCTTCGACCCCGCCCGCCGCGCGATACTTCGCGCCGAACTCGATGCGTACTACGCCCGCCTCTACGGTCTCACCCGCGACGAGCTGCGCTACATCCTCGACCCCAGCGATGTGATGGGCGACGATTACCCCAGCGAAACTTTCCGCGTGCTGCGAAAAAACGAGCAGCGCGAATTCGGCGAATACCGCACCCAACGACTGGTGCTGGCGGCATGGGATGAGCTGCAACAAGAAGGAGAAACCGCATCATGTTGACGTCATTGCGTGTCCAGAATTTCAAGGCCTGGCAAGACTCCGGCACCATGCGCCTGGCGCCGCTGACGGTGATTTTTGGCACCAACAGCTCGGGCAAATCCAGTCTTGGCCACCTGTTGCTGGCGCTCAAGCAAACCGTGCAAATGGCCGACCGCAAGCGCGCCTTGCACCTGGGTGACGAAAACGCCTTGATCGACCTGGGCACGTTTGCCGACTGTCTGTATGCCCACGATACCACGTGTGCGCTGGAGTTCAGTCTGGGCTGGAAACTGCCGAATGCGATGACAGTTTCCGACACCTTGAGTCGCTACAAGTATGTGGGCGACACCTTGGCTTTGTCGGCAAAACTGACTGCCGACAAAGCCGGCCAGCCGCAGACGGCCGAGATCAGTTACACGCTGGCAACGAGTACAAAATCTGTGCTGCAAGTGACGCATGGGCGCAATGCATCCGGTGGAACTCTGGACAGTAAACCGCTGAGATTGGTGCATGCACAGGGTCGCAAATGGCCTGCGGAGCCGCCGGAAAAGTTCTACCGTTTTGCCGATCGCACCTTGTCGCGTTACCAGAACGCCGACTTTCTGGCCGAGTTTGCACTGGAAACCGAGCGTGTATTGGATGGCGTGTTTTATCTCGGCCCGCTGCGCAGCCCGCCCAAGCGCGTGTACCAGTGGTCGGGCGATACCCCGCGCGATGTGGGACAGCAGGGCGAGTACGCCATCGCTGCCTTGCTGGCGGCCGCCCAGAGTCGGCGCGAGCTCAACCGCGCCAAAAAACAGCGCAAGCAGAGCTTCGATGCCTTCATCGCAGCATGGCTGGTTGATCTAGGCGTGATCAGTGCGTTCAAGGTCAAACCGGTGGCCAAGGACCGCAAGGAATACGAGGTGCTGATCAAGACCCACACTGACGCCCCTGAAGTCAAACTCACCGATGTGGGCTTTGGTCTGTCACAGGTCTTGCCTGCCCTGGTGCAGGCGTTCTACGCGCCTGCGGGTTCGACGATCTGGATGGAGCAGCCGGAAATCCATCTGCACCCGATGGCGCAATCCAACCTGGCCGATGCCTTCATCAGTGCCGTGCAGTCTTACGAGGACGGCAAACCGCGCAATGCGCAACTGATTATCGAAACGCACTCAGAACACTTTCTGACGCGGTTGCAACGGCGCGTGGCCGAGGGTGTCATCAAGCTGGATGAAATCGCCGTGTACTTCGTCAAGCATCAGCGCGGCGGCGCCAAACTGGAATCGTTGCAAATCGACCTTGCGGGGGAAATCAGCAACTGGCCGGAAAACTTCTTCGGCGATGAGATGGGCGACATCGCAGCCCGCACGCTGGCCGCCATCAAGCACCGATCGACGACCAGCAATGGAGGCCAGTGATGCCGATGGCCGTGATCGATACCAACGTGCTCCTGGTGGCCAACGGGAGTCATGGGGGTGCGTCGGATGCTTGCCGGAAGGCTTGCATCGAACGTCTGCAGACGCAGCAACAGCGTGGCGTCACCGTGATCGATGACGGCTACCGCATATTGTCCGAATACCGGAACAAGACCCGCCCCAACCAACCCAAAGGCGTGGGCGATGTATTCCTGAAGTGGCTATTGCAAAACCAGGGCAATGCGTCGCGCGTGCACAAGGTGGCGATCACCGAGACGGCCCCGGATGAGTTCGCTGAATTTCCTGATGCCACGTTGCAGCCACGCTTCGATGCGCCAGACCGAAAATTCGCAGCCGTCGCGCATGCCCACACCTGCAAACCACCAATCTGGCAGGCCGCTGATTGCAAATGGCTGGGCTGGTGGCCAGCGCTACAAGAAAAAGGTGTGTATGTCGAATTTGTATGCCCGGATGACGTACGCCGCTTCTACACCAAGAAATTCCCGGAACGTACCGTCCCCGGTCTGCCAACTGGTTGAGCCATGACCGACTTCTTCCGCTACCCCCACACGCCGCACATCGCCTGGCTGGGCGAGGGCGTGCCGCGCGATGACAAGGTGCTGGCACCGGATGAGGTGCGCGCTCTGCTGGCGGGCGACGTCGTGGTGGAGGAAAAGCTCGATGGCGCCAACCTGGGCCTGTCGCTGGCGCCCGATGGGAGCCTGCGCGTGCAGAACCGCGGG
>DAIAZB010000186.1 GCA_027443745.1 Thiomonas sp.
GCAACTCTGGGGGCGTGACGCGGGGTTGATGCAAGGCTTGCGTACGCACGGCGAGAACACCCGCTATTTGCCCGGTATTGCCTTACCCGAAACGCTGGGCCTCACATCCGATCTGGGCGCAGCCCTGGCGCATGCCGGCGCACCAGCAGGTTCAGGGTTGTTGGTGCTGGCGACGCCGGTGGCCGGCTTGCGCAGTGTGGCGCGAGCCATGCGCGAGCAGGCGCAGGCGCAGGCCCACGTTGCTGCCGCGCAGCCGCTTGCGGGCAACGTCAAACAGGTGCTGATCCTGGCCAAGGGCTTCGAGCAGGGTAGCGGTCTGCTGCCCCATGCGGTGCTGGAGCAGGTGTTTGCCGGCTGGGCGGATCGGCCGGCCATCGGTGTGCTCTCCGGCCCGAGTTTCGCCCAGGAAGTGGCGCGTGGACTGCCGGTGGCGCTGAGCGTTGCCAGCACCGATGGCGGCCTCATGCAGCATGCCGTGCAAGCCCTGCATGGCGGTGGCATGCGCATTTACGCCAGCGGCGACTTGATCGGCGTGGAGGTGGGTGGTGCGGTGAAGAATGTGCTGGCCATCGCCTGCGGCGTGAGCGACGGCCTCGGACAGGGGCTCAATGCCCGCGCCGCGCTCATCACCCGCGGCCTGGCGGAAATGTCCCGTCTTGGCCTGGCCCTGGGCGCGCAGATGGAAACCTTCATGGGCCTGAGCGGCTTGGGCGATCTGGTGCTGACCTGTACCGGAGAGTTGTCTCGCAACCGCCGCGTCGGTCTGCAATTGGCGGCCGGCAAGACACTCGACAGAATCGTGGCCGGACTCGGGCATGTCGCCGAAGGCGTGCCCACAGCGCAAACCGTGCTGGAGCTTGCATGTGGCCGTGGTGTGGCCATGCCCATCACCGCGGCAGTGGCCGATTTGCTGGCTGGACGCTGCAGTGCCGCGGATGCGCTGCGTGCCCTGCTGGCGCGTGAGCCTCAACCCGAGGTCGCGCCAGCACCCAGGTTCGGCATTCCGACCAAGCCCGGAGTTCAGGCGTGATCCGGCTCGTTGTCGGCCTTGGCAACCCGGGGCCGGAACATGCGCAACAGCGTCATAACACCGGTTTCTGGTGGCTTGATCAAATCGTGCAGCGCGAGGGTCTGAGCCTGCGCGCGGAGCGCGGCTTTTTCGGCGACATCGCTCGTTTGCGCGGCCCGGAAGGCGACGTCTGGCTGCTCGAGCCAACGACCTACATGAACCGCTCGGGCCAGGCTGTTGCCGCCATGGCACGGTTCTACAAAATTCCGCCTGAGGACATTCTGGTGGCGCACGACGAGCTCGACTTGCCGCCGGGGCAGATCAAGCTCAAGCTGGCTGGTGGCCATGCCGGGCACAATGGCTTGCGCGACATCGCCGCGCAGCTTGGCACGCCGCAGTTCTGGCGCTTGCGCATCGGCATCGGCCATCCGGGTGATCGCTCCGCGGTCATCGGCTTCGTCCTGGGCCGGCCGCCGCGCAGTGAGCTCGAGCGTATCGAACAGGCCCTGCAGCGCGGGCTGGATGAGTTGCCGCGTCTTGTGCGCGGCGAATTCGAGGCCGCAATGATGCATCTGCATCGCGGCAACACACCGCCGCCTGGACCGAATCCGGCACCACCGAAGGGCGCAAGCAAGGAGTTGTCATGATCATCGTCACCGGTTTTCACCTGCTTCGTGCGGCGCTGCTGCTGCCGTTCCTGGCCTGGATGCTGCTGCTGAGCGGCACGGCCTTGGCGCAGTCGGTGTATCGCTGCGGCAGCACCTATTCCCATGCGCCGTGCCCCCAGGGCGAGCCCGTCGATGTGGCCGACCCGCGCAATCCCGCCCAGGTGCAGCAGGCTCGTGCCCAGACTGCGCGCGATCAGGACCTTGCCGACCAATTGCACCGTCAAAACGCCGAGCGTGAAGCGGCGCGGCGCAAGGTCTTGAAGCAGGAAGCCCTGCTGGCCCGCAAAAACGCGCTGGCCCAGCAGCGCGCCTGGCTCCGGCAGGAGCGTGCGCGCAGGGCGGCGCGCAAAC
>DAIAZB010000187.1 GCA_027443745.1 Thiomonas sp.
GTCGCGCACTCGAAAACGGCAGATGCAGGGATGCTCATAAGCGAAAACTCTCACCCAGATAGACCTTGCGCACGGCCGGGTTGTTGACGATGTCGTCGGGCTTGCCCAGGGCCAGCACGCTGCCCTCGCTGATGATGCAGGCGTGGTCGCAAATGCCGAGCGCCTCGCGCACGTTGTGATCGGTGATGAGCACGCCGATGCCCCGCGACTTGAGGAATTGGACGATGCGCTGGATTTCGATCACGGCGATGGGATCGATCCCGGCGAAAGGCTCGTCGAGCAGGATGAACTGGGGATTGGTGGCCAGCGCCCGGGCGATCTCCACCCGTCGCCGCTCGCCGCCGGACAGGGCGATGGCCGGGCTGTCGGCCAGATGCTCCACATGCAACTCACGCAGCAACTGCACCAGGCGCGCTTCGATCTCGGACTTTTTCAGGGAGCGGCCTTCGGCGTCATGCTGCAGCTCCAGCACCGCACGCACGTTTTCGGCCGCCGACAGGCCGCGAAAAATCGAGGCTTCCTGCGGCAGGTAGGACAGGCCCAGACGCGCGCGCCGGTACATCGGCTGATGCGTGATGTTCTGGCCGTTGAGGTGAATCTCGCCGCCATCGGCCCGCACCAGGCCGACGATCATGTAGAACGAGGTGGTCTTGCCGGCACCGTTCGGGCCGAGCAGACCAACCACCTCGCCACCGCGCACCTCCAGGCTCACGTCGCGCACCACCTGGCGGCCGCCATAGCGCTTTTGCAAGCCGCGCATGCTGAGCACCCCGGCATGCTGGGCCCGGGCCGGCGTCGCCGGCTCCACCGGCTTCAACACCGCCGCGTTCACGGCTGCGCTCCCAGGCCTGGAGACACCTTCAACGCCGGCGCCGGTCCGCCGGGCTTGGCTGCGGGTTGCGCGGTGCGTGGCGACAGCATCACCCGCACCCGGCCGTTGGGGTTGGAAGGCGTGGCGCCGGCCTTGCCGCCGACCACGGCGAAGACATCCGTGAGGTCGTTGTAGGTGATGACCTCGCCCTGGGCGCGGTCCGTCAGCTTGCCGTCGCTCAGGCGGTCGAGCGTGGCCTGGCCAGTGAATGTGACCACGTCACTCTTGCCGTCATAGTGAATGGTGACGGCGCTGCCGAACATCGACGGGGTGGGCTGTCCGGGCTGCGCGTCCAGCGTCTGGGCATAGGTCGCGAGCTTGTTCGGCGTGCCGAATGCGGTGGCGTCGTCATAGCCCTGCGGCGTCTGCACCACCTCGACGCGGGCGGCGTGGATCACCAGCGAGCCTTTGGTGACCACCACGTTGCCGGTGAACACGCTGGTCTGCTTGACGTCGTTGTACTGCATCGCGTCGGCCTCGACCTGGATGGGCTGCGCCTTGTCGGACTGCAGCGCCTGAGCCGGGACCAGCGTCGCCGTCAACAGCACGGCCAGCAGCAGGCGCGTGGCGGGGCGAAGCATGGGCATGAAGTTTGCTTTCATGCGAAGCATTGTAGGCATGTCGGCCCCTGTTTTGAGCCGCCCGACGCGAGCGCGCGGCCGGCCATCGGCTGGTCTTGCTCCTGGCGTGAAAAAGCCCGCGATTGCGGGCTTTTTCAGCGGCGGGAAATCACCGGGATCTGTTTTTACTTGGCTGATTTGGCCATGCCGGCGCGCACTTGCTGCACCAGAAAATCGACTGCCTGCAAGACCTTCTCGTTGGTGGGCGTCTCCGACATCGAGGCCGACGCGGTATACATGCCGCCAACCGCCATCGTGGGCACGCCGGAGATCTGGTAGTCGGTCACCATTTGCGTGGCGCGCTTGGCTTCCATCTGCACGCCGAACGAGTTGTAGGCGTTCATGAAGGTGGCCTTCGGAATGCCGCGCCCGACCAGCCAGTTGGCCATCTGCTCCGGGGTTCCGAGCGGGATGTGCTGCACATGAATGGCGTTGAAAATGGCGCCCTGCAAGGCATCGACCTTGCCCAGAGCCTTGAGCGCGTAGTACAGCTTTTGCTGCGCGACGTATTGCGGCGCGAACGCCACCGGTACGCGCTCCAGGACGACATCGGCCGGCTGCTTCTTCGCCCAGGCTTCC
>DAIAZB010000188.1 GCA_027443745.1 Thiomonas sp.
GCTGGCCGACACCATGTTCAAGACCATGCAGACCGAGGGCAAGATCAAGAGCCTCACCTCGCAGGGCAAGATGCAGGGCATCGTCATGTCGGGACTGCCGCTGCTGATGATGTTCGCGCTCAATATTTTGGAGCCCGTCGCTATGCATCCGCTGTTTCACAGCCTGCTGGGCTGGGCGGTGCTGGCACTGATCGCGGTGATGGAGTTCATGGGCTACATGTTCATCCGCAAGATCACGGACATCGACGTATGAATCTCGAACTGTTCATGCTGCTCGGACTGGTGCTGGTGGTCGGCGGCACCGTGGTGCTTATCGTGTGGGCCCTGGCCGGACTGGGCTGGCAGATGCCGGAGGAGGACCGCGGCTATCTCGATCCCCTGCCGCCGCTGCTGCGGCCGATCTGGCCGCTGGTGCGCTTTTTCAGCCACTACATCGGCTCGCGCGTACCGACTTCGCTGCTGGAGCGCGCCTATCAACAGATCGCGCGTGCCGGCGCCAACTACATGTTCACCGCCGAGGAGTTTTACTCGCTGCGCATTCTCGGCGCGCTGTTTGCCGGCGGTCTATTGTGGCTGGCAGTGCACCGCATGGGTGCGGGTTTGAGTCTGCCCATCGGGATATTCGGTCTGCTGCTGGGATTTTTCTATCCCTCGATCTGGCTCAACCGGCGCAATACCACGCGGCGCAAGAGCATTCTCAAGCAACTGCCGATGTTTCTCGATTACATCATCCTTGGCGTCGAGGCCGGCATGAACTTCACGGGCGCGCTGGGACAGACGGTGGACAAGGGTCCCGTCGGCCCCTTGCGCCAGGAATTCTTCCTGGTGCTGCGCGACGTGCGCGCGGGTCTGTCGCGCTCGGATGCGCTGCGACGCATGGAAGAGCGGCTGATGATTCCCGAAATCAGTTCATTCGTGTCCGCCATAATCCAGGCCGAGCAGGTCGGCGCCAGTATGGGCAAGATCCTGCGCCTGCAAGCCGACCGGCGCCGCAGCGAGCGTTTCCAGCGTGCCGAGAAACTGGCCATGGAGGCGCCGGTGAAACTGATTTTTCCGCTGGTGGTGTTCATCTTCCCGACCACCTTCATCATCCTCGCATTTCCCATCTTCATGATGGTCAAGCAGCAGGGGTTGTGATGCGCGCCGGCACGCTCATCGCCAGCGACAGCGACAGCGCGCTGGCAGCGGTCAAGCGTTGCGAAGGCTCGCTGGAGCGCATGCGCGGTCTGCTGTGGCGGCCGGCGCTGACGCCGGGCCAAGGCTTGCTGATCGCGCCGTGCAACTCGGTGCATACCTTCGGTATGCGCTACGCCATCGATGTGGTGTTTCTGGATCGCGAGGGCCGCGTGCTGAAGGTGCGTGCGGCGTTGAGACCCTTTCGCATGGCCATGGCGCGTGGCGCGCGCCAGGTCATCGAACTGGCGGCAGGCGAAGCTTCGCGACTCGGTCTGATACCGCAGCGCGTGGTGCGCTGGCAGGAGACCCTCACGGCATGAAAGGTCTTCCGATCATCGTGGTGTCGGCACTAGTGCTCGCTCTGGTGGGCTGCGCCAGTTCGCCCTTCCGCAAGCAACCCAATGCGGTCAGCGAAGTCTCGCCGCAAGCCCTGATAGCGTTGCAGGAAAGCGCCGCGGTGGCTTATGCACAGGGCAATGCGCCGGCGGCCACGGGGCTGTACACGCAACTGGTGCAAAGCGCGCCCAACGACGTGCTGGCCT
>DAIAZB010000189.1 GCA_027443745.1 Thiomonas sp.
AGCTACGTGGACAGCCAGAACGTCCAGCACGCGGTGATCTTCAGCGAGCACGCGGGCCTGTGGTCGGCGGGCCAGCCCGTGCCGGTTCCCGCGAATGCGAGCCTCTACGCCCACGCGACCCTGAGCGCCCTCAGCTGTGCGCCCTCGGGTCCGCTGAGCAATGCCGGATTCATGCTCGGTGGCGTGCAGTCGCGCTGCAGCGTGACCCTGGCCTACAACAGCAGCGTCGGCAGCCAGCCCTTTTTTCAATACCCGGTTTCTGCAGCGTCGCAGCCCTTGCCGCTGCCCACCAGCACCGCCGTGGGCAGCGGCACCTACCCCAGCACGACGCCCGATCCAAACGGCTACGGCTCCCAAGCGCAGTTCACCGACATGCTGTTTTTCACCGGCACCGTCAGTGCCTTGCAGTTGCCGGTCAGCACCAATCCAAGCACCTACGTGGTTCAACAAACGGCCACCACCACCGCGCCCGGATCGAATGGCGCCATCAGTTCGACCGTGTTGCCACTGCAGTCTGTCACGGGCATCCATGCCGGCGACGGCGCCCTGCTGCGCATGCCTTTGAACGGCAAACTCGTATGTTTTCGCGTACCGATCGCCCAGGTTGGCCCTGGCGGCCCCCCAGCGTCCACCACCATCGGCAGCAAAAGCACCCAACTCTTTCCAGGTAGTGGCTACACAGGCTTTCAGACCCAGATGCAGGCGGCCGGCGTCTGGCCAGCCACCGGGCTGGTCAACAGCAACCTGATCGGCTCGCGGCTCACCGACCTCGGCTCAGCCGCCGGCAGCAACCAGCAAACCGTGGTGTATTACGTTGGCACCTATGGCACTGCCGGCACGGCGACCGGCAACTACCCCATGCTGATGCGCGCCGTGATCAATGCGCAGAACGACACGCTGACGTCCATCAATCCCGTGGCAGCCGGCGTCGTCAGCCTGCAAGCCCTGTTCGGAGTGGACGAAACCAACTCCGGCAGCGTGACCAACTACCTCACCTGGCCCGACGTGGTGAGCGGCAAGTACACCTCGAATGTGCGCAGCGTGCTGTTCGCCATCGTCACCAAAACCCTGCAGGTCGACCCGAATACGAAATACCAGGCCCCGACCACCATCGCCATCGCCAGTCCTAGCCTGGGCCCGGATGGCTTCACCAGCTACCAAGTGCCGGCCGCCTACGCCCGCAACCACTTCTCCGTCCTCGAATCCGAAGTTGCCATTCGGAACCAGATATGGCCGCACTGAACCACCGCGCGCAGCGCAAGCCCGAGCAGGGCTTTGTGCTGCTGCTCACCCTCATCACCTTGCTGGTGCTGTTGTTCGGCGTGTTGTTCACCATGCGCGGCACGCTGCTGCAGACCGCCATGACCGGCAATACCCTGCAGCGCCAGAAAGATGTGCAGGCCAGCGATCTGGCCTTGCGCCAGGTGCAGCAGGCCATCATCCAGACCGCCAACAGCGCCGGGGACGTGCCACTGGAAATCGCCGCCACTGGCAAAGCCTGGTTCTACATCCCGCCGAACACCGGCACCGTCTGGCCCGTGCCGGGCACGGGCAGCGCCGCCACCTACTGGCAGACCTGTCAGAGCGCGGGCACCTGCGACACCGTGGCCCACGTCGCCACGGTCATCAGCCCCGCGCCGCCGGCACTGCCGGACGGCTACACCGCCCTCGCCACCGTGGTCCCCACCAACCAGCCGACCGATGCCTATAGCTGCGGCAACACAGGGTTCACCGCCACGTATTACGACATCTTCCTGCACACGCAAGAGGCCAATGCCACCACAGCAGCCACGACTGAAACCGTGTTCAAACTCTGCACGCCGACCGCATCATGAAGACCCTCACCCGCAACCTCATCACGCTGAGCGTGTCGTTGGCGCTGATGCTGACGCCCTGGGCCACCCTACCCACCGACGCCGGCACCACCACGACAA
>DAIAZB010000190.1 GCA_027443745.1 Thiomonas sp.
TGAGCTTCGAGGCGCCGGGCAGCCAGATCGCCTTCACCGAGTATTGTTTGGCCGTACAGGCCTGCGATGCCAGGGTGGAACGATTGAGCTTGGCGCTGCTGCAGGCCATCCAGGGCTGGCGCTTCGAGGGCGTAGTCAAGGCGCTGTGCGCGTTGCGCGGCATCGACGCGGTCAGCGCGATCGGGCTGGTGGCGGAGATCGGCGACATCGCGCGCTTCGACCACCCGCGCAAGCTCATGGGTTACCTGGGCCTGGTGCCTTCCGAGCGCTCCAGCCATGATCGCGTCAACCGCGGGCCGATCACCAAGAGCGGCAACGCGCATGCGCGCAGACTGCTGACCGAGGCGGTGTGGTGCTATCGATTCAAACCCCGGGTGGGCTACCAGGCGCAGCGCAGGCAGGAGGATCTGCCTGAGTCCACGCGTGCCATCGCTTGGAAGGCGCAGCTGCGACTAACCGGGCGCTACGCCAAGCTGCACGCGCGCGGCGTTACGCTGAACAAGGTCTGCGTGCCGGTCGCGCACGAGCTTGCGGGCTTTGTCTGGGCAGTGCCCCGCAACGCCAGCGCCCACCCAATGAGGGCTCCAGGCGCAGCAGTTTGAATCCTGACACCCAGCAGATCGATCCGGCGAAGCGCCGTGGCCTCCGACAGGAACGCGTTTCTGGCCCAGTGGCGCAAGCCTCTTGCCCGCTACCATGTCGAGTCCCGGACCGGCGTCTGGCCGGGCCCGTGGTTCCCGGGCAGGCTGCCTGCCGCAACCCCTCGCCACCGCCCCATGAAGTTGCTCGTCGTCGAAGACAATCACGCATTGGTGGCCAATTTGTTCGCCTACTTCGAGGCGCGCGGCCACGTGCTGGACGCCGCGCCCGACGGCGTCACCGGCCTGCGCCTGGCAGCCGACAACCGCTACGATGCGGTCGTCCTGGACTGGATGCTTCCGCGCATGGACGGCGTGAGCTTGTTGCAGGCGCTGCGCCATAGCGTGGGCAAGGACGTTCCCGTGCTGATGCTCACGGCCAGGGCGGAAACCGCCGACAAGGTCGAGGCGCTGCACGGCGGTGCCGATGACTATCTGGTCAAGCCCTTCGACCTGGCCGAGCTCGAGGCACGGCTGCTCGCCCAGGTCCGCCGCGCCAGCGGTCGCGTGGCCGACACCCGGCTGCAGGTCTGCGACCTGGTGCTGGACCTGCGCAAGGCTGAGGTCACGCGCGCAGACCGACCCATATCCCTGCAGCCGGCAACCCGCCGCCTGCTGGAGGTGCTGATGCGTGCGTCGCCTGCGCTCGTGCCACGGGATCGGCTGGAGGACGCGCTCTGGGGTGACGACCCGCCGGATCGTGACTTGCTGCGCTCGCAAATGCACCTGCTGCGCCGGGCGATCGACGCGCCTTTCGCATGCAAGCTGCTGCACACGGTTGCGCGTGTCGGCTATCGGCTGGCCGCGATGCAGGGCTCCGACGATGGTGAAGACGAATAGCCTGCGCGCCCGCATCACCATCGGGCTGCTGCTGTACGCAGCGGTGCTGAGCGCGGCCGTGATCGCCGTGGGCGTCTTCCTGAACAACCGCCATGAGCGACTGGTGTGGATGAGCCTGCTCGGCGACGTGATGGTGCGCGATTTGCGCGCCGCCCACCTTCCTGCCGGCGATGTGAACCCTCCCAAGGTGCGTCTGATCGACCTCGATTCCCCGGCTGCGCGAAGTCTGCCGGCCGAGGT
>DAIAZB010000191.1 GCA_027443745.1 Thiomonas sp.
ACATCTGCTCGCTCGGCCAGAGATTGGCTGCGCATGATCTGTGCTGCAACATCCGTCCGTACCAACGCACGCATTACGTCCAATCGGGCGTCGGGCATTACGGCGTGTTCAGCGGCAAGCGCTGGCAGCAGCAGATCTACCCTGTAGTCCGCAACGTCATTCGGGGAGCGCACCACGGGTGAGCAGTCCGTCGCTCGCACCAGGCAGATGTCGAGCAGCGGCCAGGGTGAACGGCCGTCCACTTTCTCACCCCAGCCCACCCCGCCGGCGGGGTGGGCTGGGGTGGATGTCGCACAGACGGACTCAGCCGTTCTGGATCCGGCTGACGATGGCTGCGGTGAAGGTCTTGGTGTTGGCCTTGCCGCCGAGGTCGCCGGTGCGAACTTTGTCGGCATTAAGCGTGCCGGAGATGGCCCGGCGCAGGCGCGTGGCCTTGTCGTGGAGCTTGACGTGGTCGAGCATCAGCGCCGCTGCCAGCATCAGCGCGATAGGATTGGCCAGGCCCTTGCCCGCGATATCGGGCGCCGAGCCATGCACCGCCTCGAAGATGGCCGCGTCATGGCCGATGTTCGCGCCCGGCGCCATGCCCAGCCCGCCCACCAGCCCGGCGGCCAGATCCGACAAAATATCGCCGAACAGGTTGGTCGTCACCAAGGTGTCGAATTGCCAGGGGTTGATCACCAGCTTCATGCAGCAGGCGTCGACGATCACGTTGTCCAGATCGATCTGCCCGGCGTACTTCTCGCCGTGCAACTGATAGGCGGTTTCCAGGAAGATGCCGGTGAGCGCCTTCATGATGTTGGCCTTGTGCACCACCGTCACTTTCTTGCGCCCCAGGGCGATGGCGGTTTGAAAGGTGTAGTTCAGGATGTTGAGCGCCCCCTGCCGCGTGTTCACCCCGGTGGCGATGGCCACGGCGTGCGGGTCGTCGTTGATCGGGATGTAATGCTCATAGCCCATGTACAGGCCTTCGACGTTCTCGCGGAACACCAGCAGGTCGATGTCGTCGAAGCGTCCGCCAGGTACCATGGTCTTGGTCGGGCGCATGTTGGCGTAGAGCTTGAAGGCCTCGCGCAGTCGCACGTTGCTGGAGCGGTAGCCGCCGCCGGACGGTGTTTCCAGCGGACCCTTGAGCGCCAGGCGGGTGCGGCGAATGCTGTCGAGGGTGTCGGGCGGCAGCGGATCCCCGGCGGCATGCACTCCGGCCAGACCGGCCACATGCACATCCCAGTCGAACGGCGCTTCCAGTGCATCGAGCGCAGCCAGCGTCGCGTCCATGATCTCGGGCCCGATGCCGTCACCAGCAATCAGGGTAGCGGGAATACGTGTGCTCATGAGGTCTCCAACAATCCAAAGTCTGCTTGCGAAATGGGCTGCAAAAGGTCTGCAAACAGCCTGCAAGCATAAGCCGTGCCCATGAATACCCCGCACGCGATGCGCCAGGGCCCCCCCGGTACCCTCACCCTTGTGCAGGCTCCAAAAAACCCCCGGCGCGCCAGGTCAGCACGAGCGTGTCGCGCCAGCCGGGCCGGGTCGGGTCCGTGGGCTGGATGGGAGTGGATTCGTGCATTACGCGACTGTCGTCCATCAGCAGGGCGCTCCACGGCTGCGCCAGGGTGAAGCGCACGCCGTGCGGTCCGTCGGCCTGGAACACGCGGGTTTCGCCCCCGCGAATGCCATGGCGCTGCACCAGGATGACCGCGACGAAATCGACCCCGTCCCGATGCGCACCCTCGGGCGTGGGGCGGCCAATGCCTTCGTGGGTATCGATGCGGAATTGGTGGGCCTCGACAAACCATTGGCGCTGGGGACGCAACGACGCGAACAAGCGCCCCAGCCCGGACAGCAGCGCGGCCAGGCAGGGCGAAGCGAGCAGCTCCGCGTCGAACGGCGCATACCAGCGCAGCATGCCGCCATGCAGGGCGTTGTAGGTGGTGGGTTGGTAATGAGCACGGTGCGGCGCCAGAACCAGCGCGTTCTCGCCTTCGGCTGCATGCAGCTTGTGGATGTAGCTGGCGTGGCGACGGCTGCGGTAGTGCCCGCCGTCTTTCAGATAGGTGTCGGGCGGCAGTGCGTTCCAGTAGGCAGCGGCCTGGTTGCAGGCTCGCGCGTCCAGGCCGCACAACGCCTCCAATGCGGCGGCCGCCAGCACGGCGTAGCCCGAGGTGCGCAAGCGCTGTGCGGTGTCGGCATGATGGCCAACCGCAGCTTCTTGGCCGGCAAGAAAACCTGCGACAGCCTCGTTGGGGGCGGTGAGCGCGCGGTTCATCGCCGGCTCACTTGCCCCAACCGTCCTTGAGCGTGGCGGTGCGGTTGAACACCAGATGGCCAGGGGCATGGTCTTTCGCGTCGGCGACGAAATAGCCGTGGCGTTCGAATTGCACGCTCTGCCCCGGTTGCGTCGAGGCTTGGCCGGGTTCGATCCAGGCCTGCGCGATACGCAGGCTCTCGGGGTTGAGCACGGAGAGAAAATCGCGCCCACCGGCATCTGGCTGGGCCTCGGTGAACAGGCGCTCATACAGGCGGACTTCGGCGGGCAAGGCATCGACCGCGGCCACCCAGGTGATCACACCCTTGACCTTCACCGCAGCGGCGCCGGGCGTACCGCTCTTGGTGTCGGCAACGAGGGTAGCCTGCACTTCGGTCACCCTGCCCTGCGCGTCCAGCGTGGCGCCGGTGCACTCGATCACATGGCCATACTTCAGGCGTACGCGGCTGCCGGGAAACAGGCGGAAAAAGCCCTTGGGCGGATCGAGCACAAAGTCATCGCGTTCGATCCACAGTTCGCGGCCGAACTTGAAATGCCGCGCGCCCCACTCCGGGCGATGCGGATGGACTGGAGCCTGGCAGTCGTCCAGCGTGCCTGCGCCCATCAGTTCGTTCCAGTTGGTGAGCACGAGCCTGACGGGGTCGAGCACGGCCATGGCACGTGGGGCCAGCGGATCGAGGTCTTCGCGCAGCGCGCCCTCGAGCGTGGCGTAGTCGATCCATGAATCGGATTTGGTCACGCCGATGCGCTCGGCGAACGAACGCAGGCTGGCTGCGGTGTAGCCACGACGGCGCAGCCCCGCGATCGTGGGCAGGCGCGGGTCGTCCCAGCCGGCGACGTAGCCTTCGTTCACCAACTGCGCCAGCTTGCGTTTGCTGGTGACGACATAGCCGAGGTTGAGACGGGCGAACTCGTGCTGGTGCGGCAGCGGCCGGGCGAGCACGCCGAGGTCGGCCAGTTTGCCCAGGACCCAGTCGTAGAAGGGGCGTTGGTCTTCGAATTCAAGTGTGCAGATGCTGTGGGTGATGCGTTCCAGGGCGTCTTCGATCGGGTGGGCGAAGGTGTACATCGGATAGATGCACCAGGCATTGCCGGTGCGGTGATGCTCGGCAAACTTGATGCGGTAGATGGCCGGATCGCGCAGGTTGATGTTGGGCGAAGCCATGTCGATTCTCGCCCGCAGCACCATGCTGCCTTCGGGATGCTGGCCGGCACGCATTGCCTCGAAGCGCTGCCGGCTCTCGGTGGCTGGGCGGTCACGCCAGGGACTGGCCACACCGGGTTCGGTGAGGGTGCCCCGGTTGCGGCGCATAGCGTCGGCGCTCTGCTCGTCGACATAGGCCAGGCCGGCATCGATCAAGGCGCAGGCGGCGCGCCACATGAACTCGAAATAGTCACTGGCGAAGTACTCGTGATGGACACCACCGACCACCCAGTCGAAACCGAGCCAGCGCACCGCGTCACGGATGGCGTGGACATATTCGTCATCCTCCTTCTCCGGGTTGGTGTCGTCGAAGCGCAGGTGGCACACCCCGCCAAAATCTTGCGCCAGGCCGAAGTTCAGGCAGATGCTCTTGGCATGGCCGATATGCAGATAACCATTGGGCTCGGGCGGGAATCGGGTGCGGATGCGCGCGGCATCGAACGGCGCCGTGGCCAACTGCTGGGCGTCACCTGGCAGGCCGGCAAAGCGCCGCCCGGCATCGCGCCCGCTCGCCAGATCGGCCTCGATGATCTGGCGCAGGAAGTTGGAAACCTTGGGACTGCTGGGTAGATCCGTGGGTTGCATGGGAAATGATGTGAAAAGAGTGATTTTCTGTCATGCGCG
>DAIAZB010000192.1 GCA_027443745.1 Thiomonas sp.
TGCCGTCGCGCTGGTGAGTCGTGCACAGAACGTTCTAGCCGGTAGCGCAACGGCGGACATCCACAGAAAACCACTGCAGTATGTGGTCGCCATGCACCCCTTTGACGCCGGCCTGTTCATGCGCGTGAGCAGCTACCACTCGGCCCCGAGCTGGATGGTGCGCGGCCTGTACTGGGCGGTGTTTGTCTTGTCGGCGCTGATGCTGTGGATGCTGTGGGGCACTTGGCGCCAGATGCGCCAGCGGCTGCAGACCCAGGAAAGCCTGACTCGCGAAACCGCCTTTCGCCGCGCGATGGAAAACTCGCTGTCGACCGGCATGCAGGCCATCGACCTCAAAGGACGCATCAGCTATGTCAACCTGGCGTTCTGCAAGATGACCGGATTCTCGGAACAAGACTTGTTGGGCAGCTCCCCGCCCCATCCCTACTGGCCGCAGCGGCGCACGGCGGAGATGGCGCTGGCGTTGCAGCAGACCATCGACGGGCTGGCCCCCCCATCGGGCTTCGCCCTCAAGCTGCGACGCAAGGACGGCAGCGAGTTCGACGCCCGCGTCTACGTCTCGGCGCTGATCGACGCGCGCGAACGCCAGACCGGTTGGATCACGTCGATCACCGACATCACCGAGCCCACGCGCATTCGCCATGAGCTGGCGGCATCGCACGAGCGCTTCGTCGCCGTGCTGGAAGGTCTGGACGCGGCGGTGTCGGTGCTGGCCATCGACCGCAACGAACAGCTCTTCGCCAACAAGCTCTACAGGCAGTGGTTCGGTGCCTCGGCGCACGGCCACCACCTGCTCAGCGGCCAGGATCCGTCCCCCACGACGGCTCAAGATGTCGACGATGAGGTTGACGCCTTTGCCGGCCTGCCGACCGGCGAGATCATCAAACCCATGGCGCAGGTGCACGAAATCCATGTCGCTGCCTTGGACCGCTGGTTCGACGTGCGCCAACGCTACATCCAGTGGGTGGACGGGCGCATCGTGCAGATGCTCATCGCCACCGACGTGACGGCGCGCCATCAGGCCGATGACGTCACACGCAACCAGGAAGAGAAGGCACAGATCACCAGCCGGCTGATCGCGATGGGGGAAATGGCATCGTCACTTGCGCACGAACTCAACCAGCCGCTTACCGCCATCAACAACTACTGCTCGGGCATCATCGCGCGGCTGAAAAATCACTCCATACCGCCGCAAGAACTGCAGGCGGCGCTGGAGAAAACCGCGCGTCAGGCGCAGCGCGCAGCAGCGGTGATCCGCCGTGTGCGCGACTTCGTGAAAAAAAGTGAGCCGCACCGCATCGACTGCCGCGTGCACGACATCGTGCAGAACACACTGGAGTTGGCCGAAATCGATCTGCGGCGTCGCAATGTGCGTCTGTTCACGCATATCGCCCCGGGTATTCCGCAACTCTGGGCCGACCCCATCCTGGTCGAGCAGGTGCTGCTCAACTTGCTGCGCAACGCCGCCGAGTCGGTCGACAAGGCGCAGCGCAAGGGTTTGGCGCGCAGCATCGAACTCAACATCAGCGTCGACGCCCACCAGGCCATCTTCTCCGTGCGCGACAACGGCACTGGCGTACCGGAGGATGTGATGGCCCATCTGTATGAGGCCTTCTACACCACCAAGTCCGACGGTCTGGGCATCGGCCTGAACATTTGCCGCTCCATCATCGAGTACCACCAGGGCCGCCTTTGGGCGGACAATCAATACAATCAAGAGCTTGTATGCGGTTGCACGTTCAGCTTCACACTGCCCTTTCAGCCCTTGCCGCAAGAACCCCAGGTCGTAGCCACATCCGCACCTGCCATCGAGCACGCGGATGTGGCGGACAGCCAGTTCGGCCAGGCCTAGCCGGGCGCAGCAACCACCGCCCCCACACCCGCACCTCAACCATCAAGCCCATGAAACCAGCTAGCAAAGGTACGGTTTATGTCATCGACGACGACGAGGCCGTGCGCGACTCACTGCAATGGCTGCTCGAAGGCAACGATTACCGCGTGCGCTGCTTCGACTCCGCAGAGGCCTTCCTCACCCGCTTCGACCCGCGCGAAGTCGCCTGCCTGGTGGTGGACGTGCGCATGCCGGGCATGAGCGGCATCGAATTGCAGGACCGGCTGATTCAACGTGGCGTGAGCATGCCGCTGGCCTTCATCACCGGCCACGGCGACGTCCCCATGGCTGTCGCCACGATGAAAAAAGGCGCGGTTGATTTCATCGAAAAACCGTTCAATGAACATCTGCTGCGCGACCTCGTCGACCGCATGCTGCAAAAGGCTCGCGTCGACCTTGAAGAACACACCCAGAACGCCAGCCGTGACGCCCTCTTGGCCAAGCTCACCAGTCGCGAATCGCAGGTGTTGGAGCGCATCGTTGCCGGGCGGCTGAACAAGCAGATCGCCGACGACCTCAACATCAGCATCAAAACGGTGGAAGCGCATCGCGCCAACATCATGGAAAAGCTCGGCGCCAACACCGTCGCCGACCTTCTCAAGATCGCCCTGGGCGCGAGCAAATAGGGCAGCGTCTGCTGAGCGCGGCAGCCCTGTCGCACCCTGCTTGTCGCCGCGCGATGCCCCACCCTCACCATCCCCCATGACCGCTCAACGCATCGATGGCAAAGCTCTGGCTGCACAGGTTCGCGCAGAGGTCGCCGTACGCGCCGCCGCTCTCACAACCGCAGGGCGCCAGCCGGGTCTCGCGGTGATCCTGGTCGGAGCCAATCCAGCCAGCCAGGTGTATGTTCGCAACAAAGTTGCCGCCTGCGAGCAGGCCGGCATGCGCTCCATTCTCGAAACCTATCCGGCCACCCTGCACGAGGCCGATTTGCTCGCGCGCATCCACAACCTGAACCTGGATGAGACGGTTCACGGCATCCTGGTGCAACTGCCGCTGCCGGCGCATATCGACGCCCACCGTGTGATCGAAGCCATCTCGCCACGCAAGGACGTGGACGGTTTCCACGTCTCCAGCGCCGGCGCGCTGATGGTGGGTCAGCCCGGCTTTCGTCCTTGCACGCCGTTGGGCTGCATGCGCATGCTGGAGCACATCGGCATGGGCCGGCTGCGCGGCAAGCACGCCGTGGTGGTGGGCCGCTCCAACATCGTCGGCAAGCCGATGGCGATGATGCTGCTGGCAGCAGACGCCACTGTCACCGTCGCCCACAGCGGCACGGCCGACCTCGCCGCCATCAGCCGCCAGGCCGACGTGCTCGTGGCTGCCGTGGGCAAGGTCGGATTGATCACCGCCGACATGGTGAAACCCGGCGCCGTGGTCATCGACGTCGGCATGAACCGCAACGCCGCTGGTGCCTTGTGCGGCGACGTCGACTTCGGCACAGTGGAACATGTCGCCGGCTGGATCACCCCCGTGCCGGGCGGCGTCGGCCCCATGACCATCGCCATGCTGCTGGCCAACACCGTGCAGGCCTGCGAACAATGCTGAACCGAGGGAGTGCCGTCATGTCCGCGTCGGAGCAAACCAGCAGCCCCATGGCACCACAACCCCACGGCAACCCGTTACTTGATGGTGCCGATCTGCCCGCCTATGCCCAGGTTCGGCCGGAGCATGTGAAGCCAGCCATCACCCTGCTCATCGGTGAGGCCCGCGCCGCACTGGCCAGGGTCACCGACCCGGCTGCACCCGCCACCTGGAGTGCCGTGGTCGACCCACTCAACCTCGCCACGGAGCGGCTCTCGCGTGCCTGGGGCATGGTCGGGCATCTGAATGCCGTGGCCGATACGCCCGCGCTGCGCGAGGCCTTCAACGCCTTGCTGCCCCAAGTCACCGAGTTCTGGACCGAGCTGGGCCTGGACGCCGGGCTCCATGCCCAATACAAGCGACTGAGCTCGAGCGCGGAGTTCACCTGCCTGAGCGTCACGCGCCAGCGCATCATCCGCCATGCTCTGCGCGACTTCCGCTTGAGCGGGGCCGAATTGCAAGGCGAGGCACGGCGGCGCTATGCCCAGATTCAGGAGCGCAGTGCCGAACTGGCCCAGACTTTTTCCGAACATCTGCTCGATGCCACCCATGCAGCCCGCATCGAAGCCAGCGCCGCCGAGGTGGACGGCATCCCTGCCGATGTGCTGCAGGTTGCGCAGGAGGCCGCGGCCGAACTTGGCAAGTCCGGCTATGTGTTCACGCTGCACCAGCCCAGCTATGTACCGGTGATGCAGTACGCCAGCAACCGCGAGCTGCGCGAGCGCATCTACCGCGCTTACGTCACCCGGGCCAGCGACCTGGGCGACGCGACGCTCGACAACTCGGCGCCGATGGCCGAACTGCTGCAGTTGCGCGACGAGGAGGCCCGCCTGCTGGGTTTCTCCAGCTTCGCCGAGTTGTCACTCGAACCCAAGATGGCCGACAGCCCGGCGCAGGTCGAACACTTCCTGCTCGACCTGGCCCGGCGCGCCCGCCCCTACGCCGAGCGCGACCTGGCCGATCTGCGCGCCTTTGCCAGCGAAAACCTGGGCCTGCCCGAACTGGCATCGTGGGACATATCCTTCGCCTCCGAGCGGCTGCGCGAACGCCGGTACGACTATTCCGAGCAGGAGGTCAAACAGTACTTCACCGAGCCGCAGGTGCTGACGGGACTGTTCACCCTGGTGCAGACCTTGTTCGGCGTGCGCATCGCCGAGGCGCAGACGCAGCGTGGCGTGTGGCATCCGGAGGTCAAGCTGTGGGATGTGCTGACGCCTCAGGGCCAGGAAATCGGCCAGTTCTACACCGACCTCCACGCTCGCCCCGGCAAGCGTTCCGGTGCCTGGATGGATGATGCACGCTCCCGCTGGCTGCGCCCAGGCCAGGCTGGCGCGTGCATGCAAACGCCGATCGCCCTGCTCACGTGCAATTTTGCCGCCAGCGTCGGCGGCCAGCCTGCGCTGCTGACGCACGACGATGTGCAGACCCTGTTCCACGAGTTCGGCCACGGCTTGCACCACCTGCTGACGCAGGTGGATGAACTCTCCGCATCAGGCATTGCCGGCGTGGAATGGGACGCGGTGGAGTTGCCTAGCCAGTTCATGGAGAACTTCTGCTGGGAATGGGACGTGCTGCAACAACTCACGCGCCATGTCGATACCGGCGCCAGCCTGCCACGCACGTTGTTCGAGCGCATGCTGGCGGCGCGCAATTTCCAGGCCGGCATGCAGACCCTGAGGCAGATCGAGTTCTCGCTGTTCGACCTGCACCTGCATCACAACCTGCGCAGCTTCACGCCACAAACCGTGGCCGATGTCGCTGTCGCCGTGCGCCAGAAAGTGGCCGTGCTGTTCCCGCCCGACTTCTACCGCTTTCAACACAGCTTCTCGCACATCTTTGCCGGCGGTTATGCCGCGGGCTACTACAGCTACAAATGGGCCGAGGTGCTGTCAGCCGACGCGTACGCCCAATTCGAGGAAAACGGCGTCCTGGACCCGCAGACCGGAGCCCGCTTCCGCGATGAAATCCTCGCCCGCGGCAGCAGCCGGCCGGCGCTCGAATCCTTCCGCGCCTTCCGTGGACGCGATCCGCAGATCGACGCTCTTCTGCGCCACCAAGGCATGGTCGACGCGGCCTGAAGTCAGCGCCGCCCGCGCCAGGAGCTACCCTGCACTCGCCCATCACCGCTGCCGATCCGGAGCCAAGACCATGTCCATGCGTCCCATCTTGCACCAACTCCTGCCGCTCACCCGTCCTGCGTTGTTTGCAACCGTGGTGGCGCTGCTTCTGGCACCTCCGGCCTGGGCGGTCTACAAGGTGGTCGGGCCCAATGGGCACATCACCTTCACCGACATTCCACCCAGCCGCCCAGGTGAGCAGGTGCAACACATCGGCACACCCGCGCAGGTGCCGTCCGAGCAGGGCGCAAACCCGGTCCCGGCGGACCTGCAGCCTGTCGTGCGCAAATATCCGGTGGTCATCTACACCACGCCGCAATGTCCGGCTTGCGACGATGGCGTGCAGTTGCTGCGCCAGCGCGGCATTCCTTACAGCGACAAGAGCATCACCACGCCAGCCGATGTCGTGGCCTACAAGCGCATCAGCGACGGCTCGGAGAAATTGCCGCTGCTGACCGTGGCAGGCATGCACCTACCTGTGGGTTTTGCGCCCGACGCCTGGAACCAGGCGCTCACGGCTGCGGGCTATCCCCTGCAATCCCACCTGCCGAAAGATTTCGCCTTCGCCGCGCCGGCTGCACTCGTGCCGGTGACCACGGCACCACGTCCCGCCAAGAAAGCCAGCAACCCCGACAGATTGCCAGCAGCCCCGGTCCTGCCACCGCCCAACCCGAAAGCACCGCCCGGATTCCAGTTCTGAGCCCGGGCGGGCATGGCCTAGAGGTAAGCGCGCTCCTGCACGCCCGTCGCGGTTCCCACCAGCGCCAGATCGGCGCCGCGATGGGCGAACAGTCCCACCGTGACCACGCCCGGAATCTGGTTGGTGCTGGATTCAAGTTCACGCGGGCCGGCAATCGCCAAGCCATGCACGTCGAGGATGATGTTGCCGTTGTCGGTCGTATAGCTCTCGCGCAAACGCGGCTGGCCACCGAGCGCGCGCAGCCGGCGCGACACCAGCTCGCGTGCCATCGGCACGACTTCCACCGGCAGCGGGAAGGCGCCCAGCACCGGAACCAACTTGCTGGCGTCGACGATGCAGACAAAGCGATCTGCCACTTCGGCGATGATCTTCTCCCGCGTCAGCGCGCCACCGCCGCCCTTGATCATCGCCCCGGACGGGTCGATTTCATCGGCCCCATCGACATAAACCGGAAGACGCTCCACCGCGTTCAAGTCGAACACCGTGATGCCATGTGCCTTGAGACGCTCGGTGCTCCGCTCCGAACTCGACACCGCACCACGCACGTGGTGCTTCATGGTGGCCAGGGCGTCGATGAAAAAATTCACCGTCGATCCGGTCCCCACGCCAATGATTTCGCCTTGCGGCACCTGCCGCAGCGCGGCGTGAGCCACGGCTTGTTTGAGTTCGTCTTGGGTCATGCGTGTGCTCGCGAAAATGGTGGCCTTATTATCGCCGCTCGCTGCAGCACGCCCTGTCGATCGCAGCCTGCCATCCACATCAAGCCAAGTCCGCAATGCCCTTGCCCTACGCGCTCATCCGCCCACTGCTCTTCAGCCTGGACCCCGAGACGGCGCATGGCTTGACGCTGCGCGGTTTGCGCCTGTTGCATCAAACAGGGTTGTCACGGCTGTACGCGCAGGCGCGCGTGCATGATCCAGTGCAACTCCTGGGCTTGAACTTTCCCAACCGCGTCGGCCTCGCCGCCGGGCTGGACAAAAATGGTGAGGCCATCGACGCCCTGGCGGCCATGGGCTTCGGTTTCATCGAGGTCGGCACGGTCACACCCCGCGCCCAGTCCGGCAACGCCAAGCCGCGTATGTTCCGCTTGCCGCAGGCGCAGGCGCTGATCAACCGCATGGGCTTCAACAACGCCGGCCTGGACGCTTTCTTGCAGCATGTGCGCCTCAGTCGGCACGAGTTGCCGTTGGGGCTGAACATCGGCAAAAACGCAAGCACCCCCATCGAGCAGGCGCTGAATGACTATGCGGTCGCACTGCGCGCTGTCTATGCCCATGCCGATTATGTGACCATCAATGTCTCCTCACCCAACACGCAGGGGCTGCGGACTTTGCAGACCGATGCCGCGCTCGATGCCTTGCTGACAGGGCTAGCGGCGGAGCGTGAGCAACTGGCGCAAACACAAGGCAAGCGCGTGCCGCTGTTGGTGAAAGTGGCACCCGACCTGCAGCCTGAGCAGATTGCCGCCCTGGCCGACACGCTGATGCGTCACGGCATCGACGGTGTCATCGCCACCAACACGACAATTGCGCGGGGCGCGATCGCGGCGCTGCGCCATGCGGACGAAGCCGGGGGCTTGAGCGGCGCTCCGCTGCGAGAGCAGTCCAATCGGGTCATTGCGCGATTGCGTGCACACCTGGGGCCGAGCTACCCCATTGTCGGGGTCGGTGGCATTGTGCAGGCTGGCGACGCTGTTGAGAAAATCCAGGCCGGCGCCAATCTGGTGCAGCTTTACACCGGGCTGATTTACCAGGGCCCGGAACTGGTGAACGGTTGCGCCCAGGCGCTTGCAGGAATGAGCAAGCCCCATTGACACGCCGGCTTGACCGGCACATCCATGGGGCTTGGATTTTTTCGCTGCGTAACACGCCCTGCAACATGGGGCGATGTTCTAAGGCGCAAAAAAGACTTTACTTTTGCTTAAGCCGCGTCTTGTTCGCGGTGATGTGTTCGTAGATTTCACGGGACCGCTGGGACAGCGGCCTACCGAAACCTTCGCGCCAAGGAGATGAGACCTTGACTTGCGGACGCTTGCGGAACGTCGAAGCCACTTCGGCCGCATTTTCCAGCATGGCATCCCAGGGATTGGCCTCTTTGGATGCCTGTGGCTTCGTAGCCAGGGCATCGGTGTCGGAGTCCACGGATTTGCGCGTAGTAGTCGTTTTTGCCACGGCTCGCCCTCTAGCGGAACTTGGTAGATCAAGACAAAAATCAAAGGGCACCAAGTCAAACAGCCCGATTGATCATCACCTGTAATTGTAACTCAAAACGTCGCTAAGGCGCAACAGGCGGACCTGTACAAACATCTGCTGCCGCGCCCACTCCAGCGCTTGCGGCAAGTCGTTGCAGCACTGTGTCGCGCGCGAATAAAGCCAGCACTGCATCGACTGCTGGCGTTTGCGAGCGCCCGGTCACGAGCAGGCGCAGCGGCATGGCCAACTGCGGCATTTTCAGTTGGTGCGCCGCCAGGACCCGCTTGATGGCGGTGCCGATGGCCGGCGCATCCCAGCCTGGCAATGCCTCGAGCGCAGTGCGCAAATCGGACAGGCCAGACCTGGCCGGCGCAGTGAGATGCTGGGCCAGCAAGGCCGCATCAGGCCGCGGCTGGACGTAGAACATGCCGCAGAGTTCGGCCACCTCGAGCAGCGTGTGGGCGCGCTCACGCAGCAGTGCCACCGCGCCGGCAAGATCGACTCCCTGCTCTTGCAAACCCAGTTGCCGCAGAAACGGACGCACGGCTTCGGCCAGTTGCAGCGGGGGCATGGCGCGCAGGTAGTGCGCGTTCACCCATTTGAGTTTTTCGCCATCGAACTGCGCGGCGGAACGTCCGAGATGGTCAAGGTCGAACCACCGCACGAACTGCTCACGCGAGAAAATCTCCGCGTCGCCATGCGACCAGCCCAGTCGCGCAAGGTAGTTCACCATGGCATCGGCAAGATAGCCTTCATCGCGGTACTGCAGCACGCTTTTCGCCCCGTTGCGCTTGGAGAGCTTCTCGCCCAGTTCGTTGAGCACAGTGGGCAGATGGGCGTACACCGGTGGCTCGTGGCCGAGAGCCCGGAAGATGTGGATTTGGCGCGGCGTGTTGTTGACGTGGTCATCACCGCGAATCACGTGGGTGATGCGCATGTCGATATCGTCGACCACGACGCAGAAGTTATAGGTCGGAGTGCCATCGGGGCGGGCGATGACCAGATCGTCCAGTTCAGCATTGCTGAACTCGACAGGCCCTTTCACTCGATCGTTCCAGGCCACGGCACCGGCAAGTGGCGTGCGAAAGCGCAGCACCGGCGCCACACCGGGAGGCAACGGCGGCAGGGTCTTGCCCGGCTCGGGTCGCCACGTGCCGTCGTAGCGCGGCTTGAGACCGGCTGCCATCTGCCGCTCGCGCA
>DAIAZB010000193.1 GCA_027443745.1 Thiomonas sp.
TCCCTGGCTGACGTTCTTCACCATCGGCAAGCCGATCTCGGGCATCGTGTGCCTGATCCTCCAGCTCACGCTGATCGGCTGGATTCCGGCCACGATCTGGGCCGTCTACGCACTGAGCCAATACAAGACCGACCAGAAGATTGCCAAGGCGTTGGCCGACCGGCGGAGCATCTGATGCACACCAACGACCTGATCATGGCCCAGCAGGTCATCGCGATGGCACGCATTGGCCTGCTGCCGACGCAGGAGGCTTCCGGGCGTGCGCTGGCGGCGATCAACGCCGCTCAGGAAGACCTCAGACGCTGCGGGCGCAGTGCGCTGGATCTCGATTCTGCGCGAACCGCCGCATCCGTTCTGGCGCTTGGCCACCGCCCGCACAAAAGCATGTGCATCGCCGCGGTGCAATCCATTGCCGCTGTGCTGATGCGCGCGCCACAAAATGTCGATATAGAGGAGCTCCATCCGTGAGGTGGCCCCCAGTTTTGTTGATGCTGGCACTTGCTGCCCCGCTCGTGGCTGGCTGCGAGCGACATGACTCCGCCACGCTCGGCCGCATCGCTGAGCACGCTGCGGGTTATGCGCTCGGTGGCGTCGCTGCCCACGAGAGCGAACGCTACCTTGACCATAGGGCCAGCGGCCAGTCCTACGAACGACAGCTTGGCGACGGCCAGGACATCCAGCATTCCGGCCGCATGGGCCTGGTGTTTCCGGAGGCTGATGCGCTGCCAAACCCGCGGCTGACCCCGGGCGCGTTGAATTCCGCGGTCACGCAGACCAATCTGCGCGAAACAATCTGCCGCCCGGGCGGATACACCCGATCGATCCGGCCTGACGAGCACTACACGGAGAACCTCAAACGCAAGGGTGTTCGCCAATACGGCTACCCGCGGCAGATGGGCAAGGACGCATTCATGCTGCGCAACTACGAAGAGGATCACCTCATCAGCCTGGAGCTCGGCGGCTCGCCGGACAGTCCCCAGAACCTCTGGCCCGAACCGCACCACGTCATTGGCGGCTGGGGAAGCTACGCCAAGGACAAACTGGAGAACCGGTTGCACAGCATGGTCTGCCGCAGGCGGATCAGTCTGAAGCAGGCCCAGCATGCCATCGCCACCAACTGGATTGCGGCCTACAAGCAGTACGTCGGTGCGACGCCGGATCAAGGTCGCTCACATCGATATGGTGGGTGAAATGTCCACGATCATCACCGCCCTCGACGTCGCCTTCACTGCCCTCTCGATCGTGGGCAATGAATTCATCAAGCGCCGCAACCGGCGCGGCTACTGGTTCTGGCTGGCCGGCAATAGCCTCGGGCTGACCGCGTTCGTGTTGCAGCACCAGTGGATCACGGCGCTCTTGTATGTGTATTTCACCGTGTCCTGCGTCCAGGGGCTTCGGCACTGGGCGCGCGCGGAGGTGGTCCATGGCTGACAAGATTCTCGTGACTGCCATCGAAGGCGCTCGCATGCTCTCGATGGGCCGTTCCACATTCTGGCGCGCCATCGGCGCCGGGATGCTGCCGCAGCCAGTGCGGATTGGCGGGTTATCGGCCTTGGTCAACCAGAGTAGTCTGACCGAGGGACTGCTGTCGACCCGTTCCAGTCACTTTGGCCAGCGGCGCCCGACGACAGGTTTGCAGCGGAAGTCGTCGTTGAAGTGACTGTCCGCGGCATGTCTAGTCGTAGGCGCCGCATTGGTTCGGCTCTCCATTCGTTGCAGACTGACTTGTTCAATCGAGCATAAGTCGGTCCAATGGGACAACAGTGCGCCGACGCCCCATCGCTGCCAGTGACACAGGTACCTGTTGATTCACCACAGCTTTGAAACCAGCCAGCGGCAAAGTTGCCGGATCCAACTGATCTTCGGTGGCGTTCTGTATTCAGCACGTACGTCGGCGCGATCGCGTGCTCGCGCCATCGCAGTTAGCTCGGGCGTCATCACCCCAGCCCACTCGACGCAGTTATTGGTGATGACATAGTGGGATTTGCAGGGGGCGTTCGAATTGCCGATCGAAGGCCAGAGCGATGCGCGGTCGCCTTCCTTCGTCAGGCTCCATTTTGCTGGCTTCAGCGATGTGACGATCTTGGTGCCACACCCGCAGCAGCAAAGATGTGCCGCCATCGAGAACGGCTCGGAGATGTAGAGCACACCCTCCTCGAGTTGAGGCGGGAAGCGCTCTACGTATTCTGGAACGATGGCGTAGCGTTTCAAGCGAGGTTCATGCGCGTGATGGTGCCGGTGGCGACGCGGTAGATCGCATGGTATTCGCAGCCGTCGTCGACGTAGAAGCCGCAGAACTTCTTCCAACGGACTACCGCCATGAGTGCGCTCAGCGCATTGAGCTCGGCGATCTGAATATTCGTCGAATAGAGATCATCCTCCTCCGGCCTATCGGCTAGCGACGCTCGGTCTGGCAAATGATCATGGCGGTCCGGTGTGCCGAGCGTTACCCGAACCTGGCCGCCCAGTTGGTCACCTTTGCCCTTGTGGACTCCAATGCCGGTATCGACGTAGGGAACACGCAGCGTGTGCAGCGCGTCGGTGATGATCTTGCGCACGCTGCCGCGGTCGACGCAGATAAAGACGAAGTCGAAGTCGGTGAGCTCGTGTACCGAGACATCATCGAGATAGTAGGGGTGCTGGATGATGTGCCGATGCATCTTCGAGTAAACGTTGCCGAAGTACTCGACTTTCATCGGCGCGGTGAGATCTCCCAGGCCGGGCGCCCCAGGCGAGCGAAAAGCGTTGTGCTGGATGAAGCGGTCGCCATCGAATAGGTGGATTTCGCGGACTGGTGTCTTAGCGATAGCGTCCAGGACATAGGACCCAGTGCCGCCAAGGCCGACGATCGCTACGCGCTTCATGGCGAGTTTCTCCGACGCGCTGGCGATGCCAGCCCGCGACGTAGCCGTGTTTGAGTAATGAAACACTGAATCGTCGAACTCTTCGGGCACGGGCTTGTAGACCCTTGCGGTCACACCCGGCTCGATGGCGGTAGCCGGTGCGCTAACCAGGTTGATGTAGCGCACGAACTTTTCGTAGTAGTCCTTGTACGGAACATTGTTTCGCGGCTTGACCGAAAAGCTGTGATTCACAGTGATGTTGTCTCCCTTCGACTCCGTCACCGACTGGTGCTGAACGTCCGTAAGGGTAGAGCCGTCGGAGTTGCACGGATGCTCACCGATGAACCAGGTCTGGTGGTTCACGACCGGGCTAATCGTCCGTTCGCCATTGAGCTCTAACGGAGCGTAGAGAGTGCCGCGGCAGACTTGGATTTGCGAATTGACGTAGGGGACGTCATGCACCAGGAGGTGGGTGCCTGCGCCGCGGAGGACCTCGACCGTGTAGCCCTCCCGGCGCAGTCGCGCCAGGTCCTCATTAAGAGCGATCAGCGTTGTCGACATCGAACACCATCCCGTTGCGAATTTCGACCTTGTCACCCTTGTCGAGCACATACTCCTGTGGCTCGTGCTCGTAGTGGTATAGCACGCTGTAGACGATGCGATCGCCGAACGGGCCGTCAGGGAAGGCCAACTTGACGACCTCGTGAAAAGTCAGGAACTTGCCGTCGACGTTCTTTTCCACGGTGTTGACGTACACCTTGTGCTGCTCTGGTCGGAGGGTTTCGGCCGTCTCTGTAACTGCTTGGTTCATGGTTGGACTTTCTTCGCTCTGCGACGCTGCCGGCCAGAGACACGCAGAGATCGTCTTCCACCGTACGCCAAAAGTTCGCTATAGGCGCACTTTAAGTATGAAGAAATAGAATCTCCTTGTCAAGCACAAAAAGTACGTCTACTCTGAACACAATTCCCACAATCTAACGGAGTTCAACTGTTGGCCACCCCTCTCGGCGAAAAAATTCGCGCTGAACGCAAGCGCCTCAAACTGACGCTGGACCAGCTCGCGGAGCGCACCGACTCCAGCAAGTCCTACATCTGGGAACTTGAAAACCGCCCGGTCGTGCGACCCTCGGCCGAGAAGATGAAGCGCGTCGCCGACGCGCTAGGCATGACCGTCGAGTTCCTGATCGACGCGGACAAGACCGAGATGACAAAGTCCGACGCCGACGAAGTGTTCTTCCGCAAGATTGGCCAACTCGACCCCGCGAAGCGCAAACAGTTGGAATACTTCCTTAAAGCCATCGAAGATGATTGATACGAAGACGCCGTCCGGCTGGGGCATCCAGCTTTCGAAACTATGGATGCAGAGCAGCATGCCGTTTCCAGTCGATGTCTGCGAACTTGCACAGGTGTTCAGCAAGCAGCGCTTCTCCGACCCGGTCGGCCTCATCCGCCCGCACGGCATCGCCGGCATTGACGGCATGCTGTCGCGTCGCAAGAGCAAGGGCGACTGGTGCATCTCTTATGACGAGCAGGTCAGCTCGCCCGGACGCATCAACTTTACGTTGGCGCACGAATTGGGCCACTACCTGCTGCACCGGACGCTGCGCGAGCGGTTTTCCTGCGGCCAGGGAGACGTGCTCTCTTCCTCGGACGCCGATGAAAAGCGGATCGAGAGGGAGGCCAATATCTTCGCCTCCTACCTGCTGATGCCGGCCAATGATTTCCGTTCATTCACCGACGGCAATCCGGTCAGTATTGAACTGCTGAGCGCCTGCGCCGAGCGCTACGGCACGTCGCTGACGGCCGCGGCCCTCAAATTCATTGAGCTTACTGATGAGGCGGCCATGCTTGTGATGGCGACCGACGGCTTCGTTTGCTGGAGTGCGCCCAGCCGGCTCGCCCGTCGTGCTCGCGCATACCTACCACCCGGCACACCGCTGCCCGTGAGCGCGGAGGAAGGTGCGCCGGACGGACGCATGGCGGGGCGCGGTATTTGGCACCCGAGTTGCGAGGCGCAGGAGTTCACACTCACATCGGACCAGTACGACATGTCGATCTTCCTGATCCGTCTGCTCGATGTGCGCCACGTCGTCCATGAAGACGAGGAAGTGCAGGATTCGTACGGTTTCATGACCGAGCGATTAGGCGGCAGCCCGAGCTAGACACGCAGGAAGCAGGCGCCCCGTGGGACTTTCAGTGCTTAGTGACGGCTATCGATCACCAGCCAGTGACAGCACCCGGCCTCGGCCAAAAGCGGTCCGTCACCTGTTCGCGTAAGCTGCCTTCCGAGCAACCGCGCAGCTCTAAAACCGGCCGGACGGTCTATGAGTGCTCATCGGCCGCAGCCCGTGCGGATCGGCGGTCTCACGCGAGGTCGGGTGGCCGAGCTGATTCGCGCTGTCGGTCCAACCAGGCCGCCCACCACTGCATCAGCTCCCGGCGCTGATCGAGATACTGCGCACGGTTGTATGCGGCCCGTACCGCGTCAGTCTCACGGTGCGCGAGCTGGCGTTCGATGACATCGTGCGCAAAGCCAGACTGCTCATTGAGCACCGTGGACGCCAGAGCCCGGAATCCATGCGCCGTCATCCGACCTCGATAGCCCAGTCGGTAAAGCGCGAACAGGAAGGTATTCTCCGACAGCGGATGCCCCGGGCGTAGCGGTGAATCCAGCGCCAGATCGCGATCGCCGGTAAACACCCGGAGTTGTTCGAGCACCGCTCGCGCCTGCTGTGACAGCGGCACGACGTGCGGCAATCCCGCCTTCATGCGCTCCTCGGGAACCACCCAGACCGCGCCGTCCTCGCGCAGCTCAGCCCACCGCATGCCGCGCAACTCGCCGACGCGCACGAAGGTCAAGGCCAGCAACTGCAGCCCCAGGCGGGTGACCTGTTCTTCATAACTGTCGATCGCCGCGAGCAATCCACCTGCCTCGCCAGGCGGGATGCTGGCCATCGGCTTTTTCACCTTGCGCGGCTGCAGCACCCGCACCAACCCGGCGGCACCGTGGCTCTCGATGTAACCAACGTCCTGCGCGTAATCGAACACCGCGGCGATACGCCCGGCCACCCGGTGCGCGGTTTCCACACGACCGCCCTTCTGAACGGCCTGCACCACCTCGACGAGCTTCGTGCGGGGAATCTGGTCGATCGGCAGCGAACCAATCGCGGGGAACGCGAAGCGTTCCAGCGTCCCGGCAACCTGCCCCTGGTGCTTCCCGTTGGACAGGGATGGCAGCTTGATCTTGAGCCAATGTTCCGTGATCGCCTTGAACGTCGGTGCGACCTTCGAGGGTGGCGTGGCGGTCGCTGCGTCGGTCGGCGCGCTCTTGGCCTGAGCATGCGCAGCGCGGGCCTGCGCCAGAGTCATGCCCGGGTAGCGGCCATAGGTCCGTGTGCGCTGTTTGCCGTTCTGCGCATAGTTGGCGCGCCAGCTCTTCAGCCCGGTGGGTGCCACAAATAGGTACAGGCCACCGCCGTCGGTGAGTTTGTAGGGCCGCTCCTGCGGCTTGGCTGCCTCGACAGCCTTCACGGTGAGACTCATGGTATCGCCCTTCTGGATGCCATGGACGATACCACGATTTGCGGCTGGATGGCGTGGTACCGCCCCGGATGCAACGGGACGATTATGGACGCGCGCGCCAATGAAAAAGCCCCGCTACAGATTCTGCGCGGGGCTTTGAGGGACTACTTTGGATCAATTCTGGCGGAGAGAGGGGGATTCGAACCCCCGAAGGGCTGTTAACCCTTACACGCTTTCCAGGCGTGCGACTTAAACCGCTCATCCATCTCTCCAGAGCCCGGCATCGTAGCAGGGCGTATCAGGAGCCCGTGTGCACATTCCGGGCGGCTGCGCTCAGTCGAGGAGGTCGCCGAGTTCGGCAGCGCGACTGGCCGCTGCCTGGAGGGCGGCGTCGAAGGCCTGAGCGGTTTGGTGCTGCGCCAGTGTCTCGAGCGCGGCGGCTGTGGTGCCGCCTTTGCTGGTGACTTGCTCGCGCAACTGTGTGGGTGAGTGCGGCGACTGGATGGCGAGCGCCGCCGCGCCCGAGAAGGTGCCCAGCGCCAGGCGCATGGCGGTGTCGGCAGGCAAGCCGAGGCGAACGCCGGCGGCGGCCAAGGCCTCTGCCAGATAGAACACATAGGCCGGACCGGAGCCGGACAGTGCTGTCACCGCATCGAGCTGGGCCTCTTGTTCCACCCAGATCAGGCTGCCGGTGGGAGCGAGCAGACGCTCGGCTTCTGTGCGGTCGGTCTGCGTGCAGGCGGCGTTGGCGTAGAGCCCGGCGATGCCCTGGCCGATGAGTGCGGGGGTGTTGGGCATGGCGCGCACGATGCGCCGCGCCCCGGCCCTCCGCGCGATGGCGCCGCAGCGCACGCCGGCCATGATGCTCAGGTGCAGGGCATCGGCCAGATACGGGGCGCACGCCGCGGCGGCCTCGGCAAAACTTTGCGGCTTGACAGCCCACACCACCCCTTGCGCCGCGCGTAAATCCGGCCCGGCTTCACCCAGGATGCGCACGCCGAAACGCTGCTGCAGGCTGGCGCGCTGTGCGGCGGATGGCTCCAGCACGAGGATGGAGTCAGCCGGCACCCTGGCCTTGAGCAGCCCGCCGATGAGGGCGCCGGCCATGTTGCCGCCACCGATGAAAACGAGGGTTGATGAGTTCATGCCCGGATTATCGCGGGTGGGTGCTGGCTGTCACGTTCTGCGGCGCATGGCGCGGCTTGCGTGCGGCGCGCACCTGCACCCACCCGTGAGGAGGGTTGGAGCACCGCGCTCCCCCTCCCAACCTCGCCCACGCGATTGAGAAAAGACGACATGTTGCGCTGCGGGGGAAGCCCTGTGGCCCCCTGCGGAGACCTGCAAAACGGCTGAGCCGTGTTGCCGATCGGTGCCTGAGCCTGAGCTTGGAAGACAAATGTTTCACGTTGTTACTTCCGTGAATAAATGTATTTCATTCGCCGTTCATCAGCCAGATACCACCGTTTATCCAGATTTTCTCGCGCACTCTCGATCACTCCACCAGAATGCGGCACAAGGAGTTTCTGCGCATGAAAACCTCTCGTGGTTTCACCCTGATCGAGCTGATGATCGTCGTGGCGATCGTTGCCATCCTCTCGGCCATCGCCCTGCCGGCCTACAACAGTTACGTCACGCGCAGCAAACTGGCGGAGGCGTTTTCCGGGTTGTCGGGCGCCAGCGTGGCCTTGCAGCAGTATGCCCAGGACAACCGCACGTACGTTCCCACCGCGGCCAGCCCCAATGTCTGCTCGGCGAACAATGCGCCGACCTCGACAGACTTCACCTTCGCATGCAACCCGGCGCCCACGACGACGCAGTTCACCATCACGGCCACGGGCATCACCCCCACGCTCATCGGCATGACCTACTCCATCGATCAGAACGGCACCAAGCGCACGCTGAGCGTGCCGTCGTCCGGCGGCTGGTCCAGCAACAACGTCGGCAGCAACTCCACCTGCTGGGTACGCGACCAGTCCGGGGACTGCTGAAATGCGCCGCGCGGCCCGCCCTCTGAACGGTTTCACCCTCATCGAACTGCTGGTCACCATCGTGGTGGCGGCCCTGCTGGGCATGCTGGTGGTGCCGAACCTGGTGAGCATGGTGCAGTCCGGCAAGACCTCGGTGTTGGTCAACAAGTTTCCGCAAGACGTGGCCTGGGCGCGCAACCTGGCGGTGACGTCGCAGCATCCCGTGCAAATCGCGTTGTCCAACGGCAACTGCCAATGGATCGCGACGGTCAATGGCGGCCCCGCCGTGGCCGAGCACTCCATGACGAATGCGGCAACGCAGTATCCGGGTGTGACCTGCACCATCACGACGAACGCACCGACCACTGGGAATCTCGACTTCAATTCACAAGGCTTCATCACGGACGGCGTCGGCGGTCCGCCCATCTCGCCCACCATCACCGTGAGCACCGCCAACGGCCAGCAGACCTGGACGATGCAGGTGCTCAGCTCGGGCAGCGTCATCCTCAACAGCAACACCGCGTCATGAGCATGCCCTTGTCGTCTTCGTCCATCCGTGCGCGGGCCGGCCGTCAGGCCGGGCTGTCGCTGATCAGCGTCCTGGTGGCCATCGTCATTTTCAGCCTGGGCATGCTCAGCATCGCGTCCATCTACACCATGGCGGTGCCGGCCGTGACGGCCAACGAAGCCGCCACCGACACCGCCGCCTTCGGCAACCAGTTCTGGGCGCTGCTGCAGGCCAATCCGGGTCTGGTGGGGCAGCTCGGCACCACCACGGCGACAACCTACACCAGCACTAGCGCCCCCAGCGCACCGGCTGTGCTGCAACCCTGGCTGGCCGGCATTTTCGGCCCCGCCGTGTTCACGAGCGCAACCTATGCCGGCACCCAACAAACCATGCTGCCCAGCGCGAGCGTCACCATCACCCCAGGACCCGGGGCCGACGGCAATGCCTGCACCGCGCCCACGCCGACCACCACGCTTTGCGGCATCACGCTCAACATCCAGTGGCAACCCAATTCCACAACCAAGCGGTCGCAGACCTACAACTACCAGGTGGGATTTTGAGATGAAACAGCCCCCTGACTTGCTGGCCCGTGGAGGCCCGTCCAATGTGCCGGGCCGTTCGGCTGGCGCGATGCGTTCCGCCGCGCATGCCCAGCCCCACCCCCCCAATGGGGAGTCAGTTCCTTCGGAGCGGCCGTGCGGAACAGACATGCGCGCCACGCCCCGCCACACCCTGCCCCGCCAGCGCGGTCTGACACTCGTCGAGCTGATGGTGGCGCTGGTTGCCGCCATCATCTTCTCGCTCTCGGTGCTGTTGGTGCAAATCGCGCTGACCAAGGAAAACGTCAGCATGTCCGACGTCGGCCAGCGCGACAACCAGTCCCGCGCCGCGCTCGACCTCATCACCCAGGATCTGAGCAATGCCGGCTTCATGCTCGGCGGCGTGCAGTCGCGCTGCAGCGTGACCATGGCCTACAACGGCAGCATCGGCAGCCAGCCGTTCTTCCAATATCCGGTGTCGGCAGCGTCGCAGCCGCAGCCGCTGCCGACCAGCACCGCCGCGGGCAGCGGCGCCTACCCCAGCACGACGCCCGATCCCAACGGCTACGGCAGCAACGCACAGTTCACCGACATGCTGTTTTTCACCGGCACCACCAGTGCCTTGCAGTTGCCGAGCAGCACCAACCCGAATACCTATGTGGTTCAACAAACGTCCACCACCACCGCGCCCGGATCGAATGGCGCCGTCAGTTCCACCGTTTTGCCACTGCAGTCGGTCACCGGCATCAACTCCGGCGACGGCGCCCTGCTGCGCATGCCTTTGAACGGCAAACTCGTGTGTTTTCGCGTGCCGATTGCCCATGTTGGCCCTGGCGGCTCCCCAGCGTCCACCACCATCGACAGCAAAAGCACGCAACTCTTTCCTGGCAGTGGCTACACCGGCTTTCAAGCCCAGATGCAGGCGGCCGGGGTCTGGCCAGCCTCAGGGCTGGTCAACAGCAACCTGATCGGCTCGCGGCTCACCGACCTTGGCCCGGCTGCCGGCAGCAACCAGCAAACCGTGGTGTATTACATCGGCAACTACGGTACTGCCGGCACGGCAACCGGCAACTACCCCATGCTGATGCGTGCCGTGATCAATGCGCAGAACGACACGCTGACGTCCATCAATCCCGTGGCTGCCGGCGTCGTCAGCCTGCAAGCCCTGTTCGGTGTGGACGAAACCAACTCCGGCAGCGTGACCAACTACCTCACCTGGCCGGACGTGGTGAGCGGCAAGTACACCGCGAATGTGCGCAGCGTGCTGTTCGCCATCGTCACCAAAACTCTGCAGATCGACCCGAATACGAAGTACCAGGCCCCAGCCACCATCTCCATCGCCAGTCCCAGCCTTGGCCCTGACGGCTTCACCAGCTACCAAGTGCCGGCCGCCTACGCCCGCAACCACTTCTCCGCCCTCGAATCCGAAGTTGCCATTCGGAACCAGATATGGCCGCACTGAACCGCCGCGCGCGGCGCAAGCCCCAGCAGGGTTTTGTGCTGTTGCTCACCCTCATCACCCTGCTGGTGCTGCTGTTCGGCGTGCTGTTCACCATGCGCGGCACGCTGCTGCAAACCGCCATGACCGGCAACACCCTGCAGCGCCAGAAAGACGTGCAGGCCAGCGATCTGGCCTTGCGTCAGGTGCAGCAGGCCATCATCCAGACCGCCAACAGCGCCGGGGACGTGCCGCTGGAAATCGCCGCCACCGGCAAGGCCTGGTTCTACATCCCGCCGAACACCGGCAGCGTCTGGCCGGTACCGGGCACGGGCACCGCCGCCACCTACTGGCAGAGCTGCCAGGGCAGCGGCACCTGCGACACGGTGGCCAACGTCGCCAAGGTCATCAGCCCCACGCCGCCGCCACTGGCCAATGGCTACACCGCACTCGTCACCGTGGTCCCCACCAACCAGCCGACCGACGCCTACAGCTGTGGCAATACAGGCTTCACCGCCACCTATTACGACATCTTCCTGCACCTGCAAGAGGCCAACGCCACCACAGCGGCCACTACTGAAACCGTGTTCAAACTCTGCACGCCGACCGCATCATGAAGACCCTCACCCGCAACCTCATCACGCTGAGCGTGTCGTTGGCGCTGATGCTGACG
The DNA here is from genome assembly GCA_027443745.1 of Thiomonas sp. The sequence continues at coordinate 11,491 of DAIAZB010000193.1, forward strand.
CCCTGGGCCACCCTACCCACCGACGCCGGCACCACCACGACAA
>DAIAZB010000194.1 GCA_027443745.1 Thiomonas sp.
GCGCCGCTGATCCAGCGTGAACCGCGCCGACTGCACCGTGCCGAACTTCCGCCGGCGCGGCCGCTTCGCCCGACCGCCAAAGAAGTTGCGCCACGCGCGGTCGAAGTCCCGCAGCGTCTGGTTGAACGGTTCGCGCGGCAGCGTGGCCAGCCAGGCCGTTTCCGGGGCCTGCCGTAGCGCGGTGTACCGGCGCGACAGGTCGATGCCCGACAGCTTCGTGCCGTCCGCGCGCCAGGCCGCATCCTTCTCCCGCAGCGCCCAGTTCCACACCCACCGCCGCGCACCGAACAGCCGCGACAGCACCCGCGCCTGTGCCGGCTTCGGCGACAGCCGCACGCGGTACGCGCGCTCGAGGGTCGGTGCGTCGCTCATGGGTGTCTTGTATCAGCCAAACCGCTCATAGGTTGAGACAGCTGGCCATTCGCCGCCGGACGTCCGCCTCGCTCCGCGTGATCGCCGACGTGGCTGCACGCGGGCCGCACGCGGCACGCGGCACGCGGCACGCTTCGATTCGACTCCGGGGGCCGGCGGGGTCTTCGTCGTCCGTGACTCATCCGTGGTGGCCACGGCACCGATCGTCGCGCGCTTCATCGAGCCGCTGGCGCGCGTGCCGAAGAGCGGGCGCGGCGCGATCTGCTACGTGGCATTGGTGAGCATGCTCGCCTCGCTGCTGTCGTGGGGTTTCTCGCTGGTGTTCGGTGGCCTGCTGGTGCGAGCGCTGGCGCGTCGCGATGACCTGCGCATGGACTACCGCGCGGCAGGCGCGGCGGCGTATCTCAGCCTCGGCGCGGTGTGGGCAATGGGCCTGTCCTCGTCGGCGGCGCAGTTGCAGGCGAACCCGGCCAGCATGCCGCCCGGCCTGCTCGCGATCACCGGCGTGCTGCCGTTCACCAGCACCATCTTCCTGTGGCAATCCTTCGCGCTCACCGCCTGCCTGATCGCCGCCTCGCTGCTGGTCTGCTGGTTCACCGCGCCGTCGGACCGCCATGCACGCACCGCGCACTATTTCGGCGTGAGCGAGGCGACCGCCGTGCCGCCACTGCCGCCGCGCCAGCGCCCCGGCGAATGGCTGGAATACAGCCCGCTGCTCTCCGTGCTAATTAGCCTGCTCGGCCTCGGCTGGCTGGTCCACGAGTTCGCCACCAAGTCGGTGATGAACGCCATCGCCAACCTCAACACCTACAACTTCCTGTTCCTCACCGTGGGCCTGCTGCTGCACTGGCGTCCGCGCAGCTTCCTCGACGCGGTGGCGCGCTCGGTGCCGAGCACGGCCGGCGTGCTGATCCAGTTCCCGCTGTACGGCGGCATCGCCGCGCTGCTCACCCACGTGCGGGGCACGGGCGGCGTCACGCTGGCGCACCGGCTGTCGCAGCTGTTCGTGCACGTGGCGAGCACCGACAGCTTCCCCGCGGTGATGGGCGCGTACTCTGCCATCCTCGGCTTCTTCGTGCCGTCCGGCGGCGGCAAGTGGCTGGTGGAGGCGCCCTACGTGATGCAGGCCGCGAACGACCTGCACGTGCATCTCGGCTGGGCGGTGCAGGTGTACAACGCCGCCGAGGCGCTGCCGAACCTGATCAACCCGTTCTGGATGCTGCCACTGCTCGGCGTGCTGGGTCTGAAGGCGCGCGACGTCGTGGGCTATACCTTCATGCAGCTGGTGGTGCACGTACCGCTGGTGCTGGGACTGCTGTGGCTGCTGGGACTCACCCTGACGTACGTGCCGCCGGTGATGCCGTAGGAGAGCGTGGCCGGAGCGGGGAGCCGGGCGCAGCCATCCTGCTCCTACCCGCTTCCGGCGGGGCCGGCAGCGGCGTGAAGCCGGGGCAACTATCCCCAGGTGCCGCGGGCAGGGCGTCGATCCATGTCCGTATCGGCGGAAACAGGCGGTCGGTGCGCAACGGCAGGGTCAGGTGGCCCTCGCCAGCAACTTTCACATAGCGGGCTTCGGGCGAACGCTGCGCCAACCGCTGCAGGCTGGCAGGCGGGATCAGCACATCGCGGCTGCCGCCGAGTATCAGCGTGCACGCCTTCGCTTGCGCCAATGCGGCGCCCGGATCGATGGCGGCCAGATCGATACCAAGCTTACGATCGGCGCGCGCGATGGCTGCATCCAATTCGTGCGGCGTGATCCAACGCGCCAGCCAGCGATAACCGAACAGCCCGCTGGACGGAGCACGATGGATCACATCCACCGCATCGGCATACGGTTCCAGTGCCACCACACCACGCACTTCGGGCAGCCGCGGCGCGGCGAACAAGGCGACCGTGGCTCCATACGATGCACCCAGCAAGTACACAGGTGCGGGCAGGCGGCCGGAGGCTTCGAGATCGTGCACCAGCGCGACGATATCGCCCGCCTCACGCGGCCCGTAACCCACCGGCGCATCGCCGGAACTGCCCTGGCTGCGCAGATCGGGCATCACCACGATGTAGCCCGCGCCGGCGAAGGCAAGGCCCCAGCCAGCCATCGCGCTGCCTTCCGTGCCCCAGGGATGAAGCAGCACTACGCTGCCGCGTGCCGGCAGTGGTGCCGCCTGCTTCGGCGATTTGAAGTGGTAGCGAAAGCTGAAGGCGAGATGCCTTCCGTGCCGCTCTTCCCTCAGCGTTGCTTTGCAGGCATACGCGCGCGGTCGACCGTACCAGTAGGCAATACGGACACCCTGCCCCGTGCGCATTGCCTCGTAACGCATGCCTGCGTACTCGAGCATCTGCCGCAGCGGCATGGACTGCTTCGCACTGACACGGCCCGGCCGCTCAATCTGCCGCGCCAAGAAAGCGGTACACCCGCTCAGCGCCATGGCCAGCGCAGCCACTGCCAGCAGCTTCCCGCAACGCTCCCGACGCATACGGGCCTCCTTTCCTTGTTCGTCGGCGACGGTAGCAGCTCGCAAACGGCTGCACGCGCGTCCCGACCGTCACAGCTCGCGCAGCGCCGTGGTCACCGGCAGGCGTGCGGCACGCACGGCGGGGAACAAGCCGCCGACGAAGCCGATGGCGAGTGCCCACTTCAGGCCGGTCCAGAGCAGTGCGGGCGTCACCGCCAGTTGGAAGCTGAGCTTG